>JAFAOS010000500.1 GCA_019247515.1 Chloroflexota bacterium
CACGACTCGCCGCTCCGAGTCTGTGCCGGGTTAAGCTGACCCGCTCAACATTCTCCCCGTACGCGGCGTTGCGACGCGCACTGGCGAAGGCTCGCGATGGCGAGCGACTTGAGCGGCTCGCAGCGCGGTTTCGCGCCATCCGATCTAACTGCTCGGCGTTCAGGAGTGCGGACGGACGATCTTGACCCGTCGCGTGGCACGTTGCCGGTCCGGGCCGAGACGACGAAAGGCCGCCGCGAACGCATAGTGCCGTACTCGGCCACCAGAGGCGCGCTGATGCAAGCCTAACTGCTCGAGCGACGCGCACTCAGTAGGGCGCGCGGTGTGCTGTTTGTGCCACTGCCGGATCGCAACCGCGCGGCGCCTATCACGCTGTCGAGCTGGTCGAAGATCGTTCGGCGGATCGCTTTTGAGGGCGGACGTACCACGATTCAGCACGCACACGCTCCGCCATCTGTGCTTGACTGACCTGGCGCGCGCCGTCTGGGAGCTCCACGCCATTGCTGCGTTCGCGGGTCACCGTAATCCGACGACGACGCTTCAGTACATTCACCTCTCTGGCCGCGACCTGTCCGCCAGCACCGTCCGCCAATCGGCCGCTCGACTCGGGGCGACGGCGGTGGAAATCGCTCTTTTGAGCGGTCAGCCGCGTGCCTCCGACCAGGCTCCGCGAGCCGCAGCGCTTCGCCCAGCGCGTCCTCTGAGCGCTCCGTCTTACTGGTCCGCGATCAGCACCGTGGCGCTGCCTTTCGTCTTGCCCACCGCCTCGAGCGTGATGGTGTTGTTGCCTCGCCGCATGGCGCCCGCGACGTCTACCGCGCGGCTCTCACCGTCCTTAAGGTCCTCGAGCTCGAACCGCTTGCCGTTCACGAGGAGCAGCAGGTGCGTAAGCCCCGGCCTGCCGTTGTGGACAGAGATCCTGCTCTCCCTGCGGGCGACGTGGTGGAACGTCTGCCGATGCGGCACGCCCGGCTCCCGGCCGACCGTGGCGAGGATCGGGTCGCAGGTAGTGACGTTGCCGGCTTGGTCGCCGACGTCCAGGGCCAGTTGCGATCCTTGGGTCTGATCGAGCTTCGTCGCGGTGACGAGCACCGGGGCCGTTGGATGGTCACCCGTCAGCACCGTGGTCGGGGCGGTCGTGATGCCTGTCCGGTAGGTGCCCACGCCCGCGGTTGCGTTCGTCAAGGTGGTGACCGTCACCGTCTGCAAACCATCGTCGGTGTCCTGGACCGCGACCTGGATGTACTGCTGACCCTGGCCATTGGTGCCCGCCGCCACCAGCGAACAGCTTGGCGGCGTTACCGGTCCCGCGAACTGGCTGAACACTTGTGCTATCCCTTGGAAGGCGTTGACGACCGTTGGATCGGTAAGCGCAAGCAGGACATTGCCGCCGCCCAGCCCCGCCGCCATGTTGGGATCCTGGCCGAGGATGGCTTGCCGGAGCTCGTCCTGGGCGGTGCGATCGAATCCCAGGTCAGTGAGATCCTGTACCAGTTGGGATGGCAGCCCATCTCGGCCGATTTGGGCCTGGAATTCAGCCTCATCACTCGCAGTCAATGGGCGCGTTTGTTGCAGTCCAGCAGCTTGCAACGCATCCCGTATCTCAGAAAGCAACTGCGGCTCAGCATTAAAAAGCCCACTGAGTTGTGCTGCGTACTGCCGGGCGGCCTGGGTCTGTCGGGTCTCCCAAGCTGTATCCCCGGCGTTGAATGCGCCCCAGGCACGCTCAACGGAGGTGATAAACGCGCGCCCGACACCAATAGCCTGCTCGGCGTTCGTGAGCAGCGCATTGACGGCATCAGCCTGACGCTGCCCTCCCGCCTGCGCTGCGGTGACGGGCTGTCGTGAAAGGGAAGGTGTGACGGGCTGGGCAACAACCGTGAAATTCGGATCTGGAGGATCTAGCCCACGGATTAAGATGCTGAGCATTGTAAGTACCGAGAAAGCGGTACCAACTACCCCGAAAACCACCTCGAGCCCCGCGATCGCACCAAGCACGGTCGCGATAAAGGCTATCGTGCCGAAAGTCGCGTCGGCGGCGCCTATAATGTCGCTGTAGTAGTCCCATGCGGCTCTTACTGGCGCGTCGAAAGATGAGCATGTATCTCCGTTGCAGTACGGTTTAATTGGTGGACAGCAGATCATCCTTCCGGTGGCGCTGCATGAGGTGCCCAGGCAGCTGCAAGTTGCGGTGGCTGGGTCAACACACGAGGAGTTCGGGGCGCAGCAACCCTTCCCGCATGGGGTCAAGCCCTCTGGGCAGATCGTTACACAGAAACTCACGTCAACAGTCAGACAGATCTCGGTGAAACAGTTCCCCGCCAGAGTAGGGTTGCACGCAGATAGGCACTGGTTGAAATCTGTGTAGTACGCCTGATTGCAACCGCAGAAGAAACAACCGGTCTGTGCTGCCGCGGTGCGAGCAGGCCAGAGGCTGCCAAGCGCGGTCCCGGCCACGCTGCCGGCGACCAGAGCCATCACTCTTCGGCGTGGCAGTGGGCTGGCTACCAGTCGCGAGATGTCATCGAACAGGACGCTCATGGCTCGCCCCCTTGCCTGTCGCTAGCCCTTTCCGTGCCAGCGCCACAATCGCGTCTCCACCCTTGGCGACGTCGCGCAGGATCACCCCATGCTCGTTGATGAGGAAGCCGACCGGCGTGGCGAAGATGCCGTACGCCTTCGATACCTGCCACCGGTCCTGGAGCAGCACGGGGAAGTCGAAGCCGTACTGCTCCGCTTTGCGACGGTTTTCCTCAGGGTCGCCACGGCCGACCATGACCATAGCAAGCCCCTTGTCTCGATGCTCGCGGTGGAGCCGCACCAGCTCGGGGGCGAGTTGGTCACACGGGCCGCAGTGGGGGTCGGTGAACACCAACAAGGTCTTCCTGCCCCGGTACGCCTCCAGCGAGACGGTGTTTCCGCGAATGTCGGGCAGCGAGAATAACGGCGCCGGGGTGCCGGCCTTGAGTCCCTCCCGCTCGATGCGGCTCTCGCTCAGCGGGCGCTGCCCGGGAAGCCGCTTCTTCCAGCCCGAGCTTGCAAGGGCCTCACGCGCCAGCGCGGGCACCTGCTCGGCCCCGATCGCGAGTGGCTTGGCGAGCCGGCCCTGCTCGTCCAAAAGGTAGGCCGCCGGCGTACCCAAGGTCCGGAACGCCTCGAGCGGCTCGGATTGCGGCTGCAGCAGGATAGGACAAGTGAGCCCGTGCTCCTCCGCAAGGCGGCGGTTGCGGTCGGCCTCGCCGTGACTCACAAGAACGAGCTGCACGTTTGCCTTCTGCAGCTCGGGCTGAAGGTTCGCCAGGTCC
>JAFAOS010000524.1 GCA_019247515.1 Chloroflexota bacterium
CGCCGTCGTCGACTCGCAGGGGCAACCGTCGTGCGTCATAGGCCACGCCCTGGCTGCCGCGGACGAGCATCGAGCCGTTGGCGTCGTAGGCGTAGCCCACGTCGTTGAAGGCGGTGACGGCGTGCGGATGGGCTTGCATCGCCGTACACCAGCGGCTCAGACCATGTGCAACTGGTTAGTATATTAGTATTCGAGACCCGGGTAATCACTGAAGGCTATCAACCGCCCAACGTCCGGACGAGCAGCAACGTAATTATCTAGCCAGCGATCCGAAGTGCCTTTGATAACTAGATACTCAGCGACCCCAACGATCACGACATGGTTCGCGAACACTGGAAGGAATGCTTCTGAGCGCATACTATTCGGACCACCTTCTTCGTACGGAACCAGTGCCGAGAATGCATGCCATACTCTCGTTGACACCAACCAGTCAGTCCGAGATTCCACAATCCACCACTGTTGTTCATGTGTGACTGTCACAAAATCAGCGCCGCATAGGAGCGCTTCTTTCAAAGAAATGCACACGTGTCGTGGGGGTTGTACTGACCTTTCGTCAAAGTGGTACTCTCAGTGTTCCTCAAATAGATGGAGGCGTTGATTGTTCCGAGTGTGAATTCTGGATTACTGTGCATCGCTACTGTGCGCGGGTACCGTTGTTCCGGATTTGTTTCCCACCGGCTCATCACATCGTGGCCAACCCGCCGCTGACAGACTCCCGCGCACCTGATCCCCCGTATCCTCATGGTTATCTGGATCGCGCGGGTCAGAAAGCTATGCAGATATTGGCGAACGGTTGAGGCTTTGCAGGTTGGCGGCGAAGGGGACGGATGGGAGTCCGGTTCGAAGATGCGGTTGAGAACCGGAGGTGGCACCTAATTTAGTTTGCATTCCATCCATCTGACCGCCGAATTCTTGAATTGCGCGGAGCGCTCACGGCATTACCTTAATTCGCCAGCCGACGCGCGCGGTTCCTGATGTCGGGTGAGGCGTGTCCTTGAGCGTGATCTAAAAATCTCCGCTTGTAGACAATATCAGTCAACTGCTCGGCCTCACGCAGCGCAGCCTGTGCTACACTCGAATCTTCGTGTTCTAGTGCCTCTTCGAGCAGGGCCCAGCGTTCAGGAGCGCGTAAATCTCGCGCTTGGGGGACTGCGGCAATGGCAACGTTGGGATTATCATCGTCAACTGCTTCGCGCAAAAAGGCATAACGTTCTCGACCGGATAGGATCCAGGCATGCCAAGCAGCAGCTTGTGAAACAGATCCATCACGGTCATGCAACGCGTTCCGCAGTAGTCCAAAACGCTCCGACTTAGGCAGAGATTCAATTCTGCTAACGCGAATTGCTGCTCGCACTCTGGAAGGCCGAAGTGTCAAACGAGCCTGCGTACCAGAAAATCCGGTTAGCGCCCCTGTCACATGGCTCCCAATGTCGGGAAACTCAGGAATTGTCCCTGGAAGGCAGTCGTCTAACTCAGGCAGGAGGGCCGCACCCGGAAAGCGCGGATTGCCGATGTCCACCAAGACGCCGAATGGACGGTGTGCAACAACGACTCCTTCAACGAGTTGGCCGATATGAAACTCATTACGAAATCTACTGAAGTCATTACCTACGTCGGTGTGGGTCATGGCGTTGAGAACGGCTCGTGCGGATCATAATACCGAGGAAATACATTCAGCAAAGGAACTTTGGAGCCAGGAATCTCCACTTCGGTCCAGGCGGGGTTGTCAGGATACGGGCTCTCGTGTTGCGCAAATTGCACGTTATAGACTACTTCCGGGATTTGTACTCGGATGACACCTTCGTGATAGTAGGTAGCCCACATGTCTGCGAGTGCTTTCGTTCTCGCAAAGAACACGCCGCTTTCGACATAGTCTCTTGGATCCCAGCCCTGAGCGTATTGGAGGGCTCCTTTTCCTGGTTGCGGGGCCTTATAGATGTTTATGGAATTCAGATCATCCTCCCCGGGGTTTGGTAAGGACAGGGAGGCAGCAGCCCCGAGGAGATCGAGCAACGCTTGAATCGCTTGTACCCAAGCCTCAGCATCGGTCTTGGGTCTAGGCGTCGCAATCTGTCCCAGTGCGACCATTGCTAAGTCAGGAGGGTCCCCCAAGCCTTGCAGGACAGCAATCGGATTTGCCATTGGAATAGGCACTACGTTTGTACGTCCGGTTTGTTGGAGGATCTGGCCGGAGCCGGAGTACACGGTTCCGCTGCTGCGGTTGTAAATGGAGGTGGCGTCGACGACGTAACCTGAGCCAAGGGCATCGCGTGCTTGCTGGCGTCCGGGGTAGGTGCTTAGGTCCCAGTGGCCTGAGGGATCGACACGGGTGAGGGGGTTATTGCGGACGTAGCTGTAGCGGTTGAGTGACTGGGGGTCGGCGGCGGAAGGGACGACGGAGTCCGGCTGGCAGAAACGGCCGATGCTTGGCTCGTAACAGCGAGTGCCGTACCAGTACAGCTCGATGGACTGGTCCTTGATCTGGCCGGTGAACAGGTGGTCGGTGCCCAGTGCCGTGCCGGGGTCGCGCGAGATGCCATAGGGCGTGTAGCGCATCTGGTCGAGCGGGTTGAAGCCGGCGTCGGCAACGCGGATGGTGCCGCCCAGGTGGTCGGTGCCGATCCAGGTCAGCACCCCGTTGGTGCGCTGTGCCACCAGGCGGCCCAGCGCCGAGTAGTACTTGGTGACGGTGTCCGTGCCGACGGTGCCGTCGCCGAGATGGTGCTCGTAGCCGCCGACGTAATGGACGGTGCCGCTGGCATCCACACGTTTGCGGCGCACGCCGTCGCCATCGTAGGCGAAGCGCGCGGTGGTGACACCGCCGTCGTCGACTCGCAGGGGCAACCGTCGTGCGTCATAGGCCACGCCCTGGCTGCCGCGGACGAGCATCGAGCCGTTGGCGTCGTAGGCGTAGCCCACGTCGTTGAAGGCGGTGACGGCGTGCGGGTGGGCGAGATCGCCGTACACCAGCGGCACGCCATTGCGCACGAGCAGGCGGCCCAGCTGATCGTAGGCGTAACTTTCGCCTTCGGTCGAGCTCAGCAGCCGGTTCAGCTCATCATAGGTATATTCGAGCTCCTCGGCCGTCACACTGTCGCTCACATGGCGGAGATTGCCCACACTGTCATAGCTCAGGCCGCGGGCGATGAGTTGCCCACCGATCGGCGGGGTCCACCAGATGCCACCCAGCGCACCAAAAGGTCCGCCACCCCACGCGTCGATCCCCCAGTACGTGTGAAACACCGATGAGGCTCCCAGCAGGTACGTGGCTGGCAGCGACAGGGCGTTGTACAGCACGCCAGACACGAGGCTGGGTCCCAGTGAGCTGCTCAGACCCACCAGCAGCCCGTTGGCGCCATAGTTGGAGGCCAGCTGCTCGCCATCCGGCAGCGTCACCAGCGCGGGTCGGCTCATGGCGTCGAAGCTGGTGGAGCTGGTGTACGTCAGACCGTCGATGGTGCGCTGTTCTTGATAGGCGCGCCCGATCGCGTCGTACATCCAGATCGCGTGGCCCGTGACGTCCCACAGCGCGGTGCGGCGGCCGCGGCCGTACTGGTCGGCGGCGAAATCGTAGGCGTCGTACTCCTGGTAGATGCGCGCGCGGTAGGTCTGGCCGTAGCTGGATTGCTCGTAGGCCTCGATCCAGTTGCGCACGTCGTACACATCCTGGGCACAGATCAGCCGGCTGCCTGGGACGATCGGTCCGCGGGTGAAGTCCGGCAGTGGACCGATGCCGGCTTGGGCCCACAGCTCCTGCACCGCGCTCTGCAGGTCGACGAAGTGCTGGGCGCGGACTGGCACACCCCGGCCGGCCACGATCACCGCGTCGGTCCAGGTCATCGGCGTCAGGCCCGCGGCTTTGCGGTGCACGTCGAGCGTGTTGCGCAGCTCCGTCAGGTCGTACACCGTCGGCGTCGTCGGGTTGGCACTCGTCCAGATCTGCGGATAGTACGTGCGCACCGGCCGCTTCAACGCGTCATAGCCGAAGCTAATCACCTGGCCCAGCGCATCCGTCTGGGTGAGCAGCGAGCTGAGCGCGTCGTAGGTGTAGGACCAGCTGCCCATGTTGGGGTCCAGCATGGCGATCTTGCGGCCCAGCAGGTCGTAGCTCAGGCGGGTGTGATTGCCCAGCTGATCGGTCACGCTCAGGAGCCGGTCGAGTGGATCGTAGGTATAGTTCGTCGACGCGTACGGGCCGGCGGCTGCATCTGGCGTGGCGTACGTGCCGGTGTACTCACGGATCCACAGCGTGCGACCCAGGCAGTCCTGCTCAAAGCGTTTCTGGTGTGCGTTCGGATCGACAACCGTCCGATTCCAGCCGTCATAGGCGGTCTGGATCACCTGGCTGGGATCCGGCTGCACCACGCGCGTGACGCGCCGCAGCTCGTCGTAGCTGGTCTGGGTGAAGGGACCGGCGTAGCCAAGCCAGTCGCTTTCCAGAAAGCCGCCGGGTCCCGATCCAGCGTGCGGCGTCGAGACGGAGCTGGTCAGCCCCCGCCCATCCGAATGCGTATTGACGATGGTGACGCCGCCCGAGCCGTCGCCGGCGGGAGAATATGTCTGAACGACGCGACCTGCCCCGTCGTAGATCGACCAGCTGCTGAGCCAGGCGGGGCTGCCGCCGGCATCCGTGCGCACCTGCTTCTGGATGGTCGTCGTGGTCCGTTGGGCAGGCGTGGTGGCGGGCAGGCCGTAGGTGTACGTCGTGATTGGCTGGTACGTGCCGCCGGGTCCGCTGAGCATCGGCCCGTCGATCTCGGTCAGTCGACCAAAGATGTCGTACTGGTAGCTGGTGGTCAGCCCGTTGATGTCCGTTGCGCTCGAGACGACACCCCAGCGCGCATCGTAGGCGCGGCGTGTTTGTTGGCCCAGCACGTTGGTGCTCGTCTCTGGGAACGTGTGGAACGTGCTTTCATAC
>JAFAOS010000042.1 GCA_019247515.1 Chloroflexota bacterium
CGAGCGCGACTGGGCCTACACGACTGTGGCCGAGCGCGGCAGCGGCCACGTGCATGCCATCCCGCGTGGTCGAGGCCTCGGCGGTTCGCACGCCATCAACGCGATGGCGTTCCTGCGCGGGCATCACTCCGACTTCGACGCGTGGGCGTACGCCGGCAACGTCGGCTGGTCGTACGACCAGGTCCTGCCGTATTTCAAGCGCATGGAGGACGTGCCCCACGGCGACCCGCGTTACCGCGGGCGTGGTGGCCCACTGTCGATCGCTCCGACAGCGCACCCGCATCCGTTGTCGCTGGCGTTCGTCCAGGCGTGCGAGCAGGCCGGACATCCACGAGTAGACGATTTCAACCTCATGGAGCGCGATGGTGCTGGCATGCACGATATGACCATCGTCAACGACCAGCGCCAGACTACCGCCGACGCCTACCTGCGGCCCGCGCAGTCACGGCCGAATTTGACGCTTGCGCTTGGCGCGTTCGTGCACCGGCTGCGCGTCAAAAGCGGCCGCTGCACCGCCGTCGACTATCGGCGCGACGGTCAGCTCCTGCGCGCGGCGGCCGATGTGGAGGTTGTGGTGTGCGCTGGCACGATCGATTCGCCGCGCTTGCTGCTGCTGTCGGGGATTGGCCCTCCGGAGCACCTGGTCGAGCTCGGCATCGACGTAGTCGCCGAGGTGCCCGGCGTCGGTCGCAACCTGCACGACCACATCCTGGTGCGCGGCATCTGCGTCGAGGCGCCGCGGCCGATCCCGCCCGGCAGCGGCAACCTGGGCGAGGCCATCCTGTTCTGGCGCAGCGACGAGCGGCTGCTCGCGCCCGACATCCAGATCGTGCTGATCTACGCGCCCTTCCACAATCCCTGGCAGGCGACGAGCGACAACGCCTACACCTTCGCGGTCTCGCACATGCGGCCGACGAGCCGCGGCCGGCTCGAGCTGGCCTCGAGCGATCCGCGCCAGCGGCCGCTGATCGACCCCAACTACCTTGGCGACGCGTACGACATGGACGCACTCGTGAGCGGCGTTTACAAGGCGCTCGAGCTGCGCACACAGCCGGCGTTTGCCGAGTGGCGCGGGCGGGACGTCGTGAGCGGTCTGAAGACTGCCGGGACCGACGTCGTGCGCGCCTTCATCCGAGCCGGCGTCAGCACCTTCAGCCACGCTGTTGGGACCTGCCGCATGGGCGTCGACGACCTGGCGGTGGTCGACCCGGAGCTGAAGGTCCGTGGCCTGGACGGGCTGCGCGTCGCCGACGCCTCGATCATGCCCACGATCACGTCGGCGAACACCAACGCCACGGCGATCATGATCGGGGAGAAGGCTGCCGATCTTCTCCATGGACGTTCGGCCGCGAACGAGCCGCTCGGAATCCCGCGGCCTGCCAGAAGAACCATTCAGCAGCACATCTGTTCTGGTTGAGTAGCATACCGGGGTGCTCCCTGACCCCGCCCAGACCACACCGCTTGCCGACTTTCATCCCGCGGTCGCGGAATGGTTCGCGCGGCGCTTCCCCGAGGGTCCAACCCGAGCACAGGCCGACGGCTGGGCATCCATCGCGCAGGGCCGCGATACCCTGATCGCCGCGCCCACGGGCTCGGGCAAGACGCTCGCCGGCTTCCTGGTGGCCATCGATGCGCTGTATCGGGCGCACGCGAACGGGCGAGAGATTTCGGGCGCGACGCACGTCGTGTATGTCTCGCCGCTCAAGGCGCTGGCGGTCGATATCGCCTGCAACCTGGAGCAGCCACTGGTGGAGATTGCGTCGGTGGCGACCGAGCTGGGCCTGTCGCCGGCGCCAATCACGGTGGCGGTACGCACCGGCGACAGTTCCGCTAGCCAGCGGGCACAGATGCTCAAACGTCGACCGAGCCTGGTAGTCACGACCCCCGAATCGCTCTACCTGTTGCTGACGAGCACTCGTGGACGCGAAACGCTGCGCACGGTGCAGAGTGTCATCGTCGACGAAATCCACGCCGTCGCGCGCGACAAGCGTGGCGCGCACCTGGCGCTGAGTCTGGAGCGGCTCGAGGCGCTGTGCGAACGGCACCCGGTCCGCATTGGCTTGTCAGCAACCCAACGTCCCATCGCGACGATCGGGCGCCTCCTGGTCGGTGATCGTCTGCCGCCGGCCGTCGTGGACGTTGGGCATCGACGTGACCTCGACCTGGCGCTCGAGCTACCCGAGGGTGAACTGGAGGCGGTCGCATCCGCTGACCAGTTCGGCGACGTGCTCGATCGCATCGCCACACTGGTGCGCGAGCACCGCACGACGCTGGTATTCGTCAATACGCGCAATCTCGCCGAGCGCGTCGCCCACCAGTTGGGAGAACGTCTGGGCGACGACGTGGTCGCCGCGCACCATGGCAGTCTGTCGAAGGAGCGTCGCTTCCGCGTGGAGACCCGCTTGCGGGCCGGCGAGCTGCGCGCGCTCGTGGCGACCGCTTCACTGGAGCTGGGCATCGACATCGGTCCGGTGGAGCTCGTATGTCAGATTGGTTCTCCACGCAGCATCGCGACGTTCCTCCAGCGGGTGGGTCGCTCCAACCATAGCCGGCGCGGAACGCCGAAGGGTCGGTTGTTCCCGTTGACGCGTGACGAACTGATCGAGTGCACCGCGTTGTTGACAGCCGTGCGTGCAGGGCGGCTGGACGCGATTCAACCGGCGCGACTGCCGCTGGACATCATGGCGCAACAGCTGGTGGCCGAGGTGGCAAGCCGCGAATGGTCCACCGATGGCCTGTATGCGGTGATGCGCCAGGCCGGTCCGTACACTGAGCTGACTCGGACGCAGTTCGACGCGGTGCTCGAGATGGTCAGCCGCGGCATCGAGACGGGTCGGGGCCGACGCGGCGCCTATCTCCATCATGACGCTGTCAATAGCGAGCTGCGAGCACGCAGGTCGGCGCGCCTGGCCGCGGCGACGTCCGGCGGAGCGATCCCGGAGATGGGTGACTATCGCGTGCTCGCGGAACCAGACGACACGCTGATCGGGTCGGTGAATGAGGACTGGGCGGTGGAGTCGCAGGCGGGCGACATTTTCCTGCTGGGCACCCACTCGTGGCAGATTCGCAAGGTCGAGGCGGGTGTCGTGCGAGTGCGCGATGCGGGCGACACGCCACCGACAGTCCCATTCTGGTTAGGGGAGGCTCCGGCGCGGACCGCCGAACTATCCGAGGAGGTTTCGGCTTTGCGCCGAGGGGTGGACGGTCACCTGGTGGGCGAGGATCCGGATGGTGGTCGTCGCATGCTGATGGACTCCGCTGGCATCGACGTGGACGCGGCTACGATGATTGTCGACTATCTCGCGGCCGGCCGCGCGGTGCTCGGCGTCATGCCAAGCCAGCAGGACCTGGTGCTGGAGCGTTTCTTCGACGACACCGGGGGCATGCAGCTGATCCTCCACAGTCCATTCGGCGCCCGTATCAACCGCGGAGTGGGCCTGGCGCTGCGCAAGAAATTTTGCCGCACGTTCAACTTCGAGCTGCAGGCGGCGGCCACGGATAACGCCATCATTCTTTCGCTCGGCCTGACACACAGTTTTCCGCTGGAGGACGTGCCACACTACCTTTCGAGCCGGACCGTCATCGACACGCTCGAGCACGCGATTATCGACTCACCCATGTTCCAGGCGCGCTGGCGATGGAACCTCAACCGGTCCTTGATGGTGCTGCGATTCCGCAACGGGCGTCGAAATCCTCCTCCGATCCAGCGCATGGAGTCGGACGATTTGCTGGCCGCGGTCTTCCCGCAAGCAGCGGCATGTCAGGACAACATTGTGGGGCCAATCGACATTCCGGACCACGTGCTGGTGCGGCAGACGATCGACGATACCCTCCACGAGGCGCTCGACGTCGACGGCGTCCGCGAGTTGCTGCAGCGTATCGAAGCTGGTGAAGTCCGCCTGCACTGCCGCGATACCACCGAGCCGTCGGTACTGGCGCACGAGATCATCACGGCGAGACCGTACGCGTTCCTGGACGACGAGGAGACACAGAACCGACGCACCAACGCGGTGCACCTCCGCCGCGGCCTGCCGACCGAGCTGGCGACCATCGGCGGCCTGGATCCTGAGGCGATCGCGCGCGTGCACGCGGAGATCACACCGGTATTGGACCGTGCCGACGATCTGCACGACCTGCTGTCCTCCACGGTTGTGCTGCGCCCGCGCGACGAATGGTCGAGCCTGTGGCGTGAGCTCGTGGCTAGCGGGCGGGGGTGTACCGTCGGCGAGCTGTGGACAACTGTTGAAGGACGCGACGATGCCCTCGCGGCACTGGCTGGAGAGCACGAGGCCGTCGTGCGCGCCGCGCGCGGGCACCTCGAGCTGTGCGGCGTGACGACGGTCGCCGCGCTGTCGGCCACCACGACACTCCCCGCCGACGAGCTGGTCGTGGCCCTGGCGGCGCTCGAGCGCGCGGGGTTCGCCATGCAAGGCCAGTATCGCGGCTCCGCAACGGTCACGGAGTGGGTCGCAAGGCGGCTGCTGGCGCGCATGCACAGTTACTCGAAGCGCGCGCGACGACATGGGTTTGAAGCGGTCACCGCGCAGGAGCTCATGCGCTTCCTGTTGCGGTGGCAGCACGTGGCGCCGGACACCCAGCTAAGCGGCGAAGCGGGTCTGGTGGCAATCCTCGAACAACTCCAGGGATTCGAGGCAGCCGCCAGCACGTGGGAGCCCGAGCTGTTCTCGCGTCGCCTGCGTCATTACGATCCAGCGTGGCTCGATGGGCTGTGCCACACCGGTGAAGTTGCGTGGCTGCGGCTGACGCCGCGCGCCGGCGACGACGCCACGCCGCCAGCGACCGCATCGCCATCCAGAGTCACGCCAACCGCAGTCGTGCTCAGGAGCGATCTCAACTGGTTGCTCGCGGCGTCCCGCGCATGCGAAGAGTCCGATGCGTCGCTGTGCGGTACGACCGCCGAAGTGTTGGACATTCTCCAGCAGCGGGGCGCCAGCTTCCTGCATGATCTGGCGGCGGCGACGCGCCGCAACCCGGTCGAGATCGAGCAAGCGCTGTGGGATGGCGTAGCCCGAGGGCTGGTGATGTGTGACGGGTTCGCCGCGATCCGCTCGCGCATGAAGGGCCAGCGCGAGGCGGCCTCCGCGCGTGCCTGGACATGGTCCCGACTGCGACGGGGTGCCGCCGCGCCGGCCGGTGCCGCTGGGCGCTGGTCGCTCGTTCCGCGCGTCGACGCTGACCTGGACCGGCATGACCTCGCAGAGGCGGTCGCCGAGCAATTGCTCAGACGCTGGGGCGTGGTGTTCCGGGACCTGGCGGTCCATGATGGCCTGCACATCCCGTGGCGCGAGGTCCAGTGGGCGCTGCGGAGGTTGGAGGACCGCGGACTGGTTCGTGGTGGACGGTTTGTAAGCGGCTTCAGCGGCGAGCAGTACGCGCTGCCGGAGGCAGTCGAGCAGCTCCTGCGCATTCGACGGCTACCCCGGACTCAACAGCAGGTCACAGTTAGCGCGACTGACCCCCTCAACCTGGTGGGGCTGATTGTGCCGGGCGAACGAGTCCCCGCGCTGCGCACCAACCAGGTGGTCTTCACGGATGGTGTCCCGGCTCGAGGGCACGGGCACTGAGTCGCCAGCCGCGGTTCTGGTGGAGTACCGTATTCGCGGAGCGCAAGAACCAGTGGCCAAACTTGAGTTTCGTGAGCCGCAAAGCGAAGGCGAAGCAGCCGGTTACCTGACGTACAAACGCGTCAAGAGCCCGTACGAGCTGTACATGGAGGAAGAGGGCATCCCCGTCTTCCGGGGTATCGGGGTCCGCGACACGCGTGACCTGCCGCTGGGAGACTGGCGGCGTCTCGGTGGACGCGGCTGCTTCCTGCACCTGCGCGGGATTGAAAGTCTCAAGGGCCTGTACGTCGTCGAGGTGCCCGCCGCGGGCGCGCTCAATCCCGAACGCCACATGTTCGACGAGTTCTATCTGGTCATCGAGGGTCGCGGGAGCACGGAGGTGTGGCGTGAAGGCGAGCGTCGACCACACATTTTCGAGTGGCAACCCGGCACACTGTTCATGGCGCCGATCAATACCTGGCACCGCCTGGTGAACGCCACCAGCAGCCCGGCGCTGGTGCTCGCGGCCAACAACGCACCGCCCATCATGAACATTTACAACAGTCGAAGTTTCGTGTTCGACAATCCGTTCGATTTTCACGAGCGGTTCGACTCCTCCGCGGACTTCTTCAAGGCCAAAACAGACGTCGAGGCGGAGACCGTGCGCGGGCGGGCCGCGGTCCGCAGCAACGTGTTTCCTGACATCGTCAACTGCGAGCTGCCGCTGGACAACCAGCGGGCGCCAGGCTATCGCCGCATTCAGCCCTATTTCCACGGCTATCCGGCAACCGCTGGAACGGGCGGGTTCATTGCCGAGTATCCCAGCGGGCGGTACTCGAAGGCCCACTACCACCAGTCGGGCGCGGTCATCGTGTGTCTGAAGGGTCAGGGCTACACGTTCAACTGGCCGATCGACGCTGGGCCGCGGCCCTGGCAGAAGGGCAAGGACGACCAGGTGCTCAAGCAGGAGTACGTCGCCGGCGGCCTGGTTGCGGCCGCCCCGGGCGGTGGCAACTGGTTCCACCAGCACTTCAGTGTCAGCCAGGAGCCCATGCGAACGATCAACTACTGGGGTGGTCCGACGCCGCAGGGCGGCGCGATGGGCAGCGACGATGGCGAGGAAGTCCGCGCCTGGAATATCTACGGTATCGACGAAGGTGGTATGACCATCCACTACCATCAAGAGGACCCGTACGTGCGTCGCTACTACGCCGAGCGGCTGAGCCAGATCGGCGCGCAGATCCGGATGCCCGAGTCACTGTTCACGGGACCATCGGAGGTTGGCACGTATCACCTCCACTGAGCTGGTCGGCGCGGTCGGCGGCAACGTTCCTTATGTTGGATGTGCCGTGGCGGCGATCTGAAGCATGTGCTGCAAGAGGTCATTCCCCGATGGTGTATCGAAGATCACCTTGTAGTCCTGGAGATGCGCCCAGTCCGGCTGCGCGTCGGGGTTGGTAACCGTCACGTCAAGTCGTCGCGACGCCGCCGTCACGCTGCTCTGATTCCACGTATTCTGGCCTTCCTGGCTGAGAAACCAGCTCAGGAATACTTTCATCGCGTTAGGGTGAGGCGCGTTCTTCATGACCGTGAAGCCGCTGGCGTGCATGAAGGAGTTGGCCTCCTCGCGCAACGGCTCCACTTGTGACCCGAGGCCCTGCGATGTAAATGGTTGCAGCGACGACGCCGTCACGCCGATCGCAATCGGATAACGACCCTCAGCCAGGAACTGCGACGCCTGGTTGCTGTCCATCGTGTACGCCGGCGCCTGGTCGGTCATGATCCTGGTGACAAACGCCTCGTCAGTGTGCGACAGGATATTCGCCAGCGTTTGCGATCCGGCACCTGAGGAATTGGGGTTGTATATGACAATCTTCCCTTTGAACTTCGGGTCCGTAAGCTGGCTAATGGACGAGAGCTGGTCAGCGGGAATCTGCTGGCGATTGACGTAGACGCCCCACTGCGCGCCCAGGTCCGTGACGAGTGAATCGGGACTGGTGTCGGACCGTAGCCATAAGAAGCCGCCAGCCCACTTGGCATCGTCCTTCACGTCGGCGGGAAGATCGGCCAGGATGGGCCTGACGTCGCCGACGGCGCCGGCCGGGGCGAGGACCTGATCCACGTTATTGAAACCCGCCCCTAAAAGGAGGTCCCACGCGAAAAGGCCGTTGCGTTGCTCGGTCATCGCGCGAGCAGTGAACTGGCTGGCCTGCAGGGTAGTTACCTGCACTTGGAGCCAGGGGTACTTCGCCTGAAAGGCGTCGAGCACGGTCTGGCCCGCGGCGGCAGCACCGTTGTCGAGGATCAGCGTGTTTTCGTTGTGCGCCGCCGCCACGATGGCATCCCAGCCACTAGGGGGAGCCGCGGCGTCCGAGGCTGCCTGGCTCGTCGGCGAGGGCGGTGAGGTGAGCGGGGCCGCGGGTGGGGGGGCCGAGCAGGCAAGCAGCGCAACGACAGCGAGAAGTAAAGCCAGACGACGCATTGCCATCTCTCCCTGACCCACCATGGTAGCCCACCGGCCAGTGGTGCGGGCGGCCCTCAGTCATAATGTGGCATCGCCGACACCGTACTCACGCTACGATCGGATTGGTTTCCAAGGAGTAGTTGCGTTATGTCTGAATCGACCAGTCTGCCCATGCGAACCCTGGGACGAACAGGTCTGCTCGTCACCCAGCTTGGCTACGGGGCAATGGAATTGCGCGGCGCACCCCGAGGCAGGCCCATCGACGATGAGCAGGCAAAGCGGATTCTCAACGCGGTCCTTGATAGTGGCATCAACTACATCGACACGTCGATCGACTATGGCGTGAGTGAGGAGCTCATTGGCCGCCACCTCGCCGATCGTCGGTCCGAGTATTTACTTGCCTCGAAATGCGGTTGCTGGGCCGGAGAGGCGCGTGAGCCCACCGCCGACGGGCGCCAGCCCCACGTATTCACGCGCGAGAACGTCGTGGCCGGCGTGGAGCAGAGCCTCCGCCGTATGCGGACCGACTACCTGGACGTCGTCCAGTTTCACGCCAGTCCGTCACCGGCCACGCTTCAGGAGGAGGGAGCGCTCGATGCGTTGCTGGGCCTGCAGCGGGCCGGCAAGGTGCGCTTCGTCGGCATGTCCGGCACGTTGCCCAATCTGCCTGATCAGATCGCGATGGATGTCTTCGACGTCTTTCAGATTCCGTATTCCGCCGTCCAGCGTGAGCACGAAGCGGCGATCTCGTCCGCCGCGAGGCATGGCGCCGGCACAGTGATCCGCGGTGGCACGGCGCGGGGGGCGTTGGCGGATGACAAAGAGAACAGCGCACCACTCGGCATGTCGACGGGACAGGTGCGTGACATCTGGGCCCAAGCCGACCTGGACGACCTGCTGGATGGGGCCAGTCGCCAGGAATTCATCTTGCGTTTCACGTTCAGTCATCCGGACATGCACACCACCATCGTCGGGACCAGTGACGTCGGTCACCTGGAAGCCAATCTGGCAGCCGCGCGCAAGGGCGCGTTGCCAGCGGACGTGTATGCTGAGGCGAAGCGACGCCTGAGCGCGGCCAGTCCCTAACTGGTACAGCAAATTAGCGAGCCAGACCCCACCGTCATTCCTTGATGCCGCTGGAAGTAATCCCCTGGATAAACGAGCGCTGAAAGAAGAAGAACAACACCAGCATGGGCAGCATGGCTACGGAGGACATGGCCATGAGCTGGTTGTAGTTGGTCATGTTCTCTTGTTGGAACAGGCTCAGACCGATGGACACCGTGCGCATCGAGTTCTGCGAAATGACAATCAAAGGCCAGACAAACGAGTCCCACGACTCGCGAAATTCGAGCAGCGCCAGGGTGAGGACCGCTGGCCAGACCAGCGGCATGACGATCTGGAAAAAGATGCGGCCCTCACCGGCACCGTCTATGCGCGCCGCATCCATCAGTGGGTCCGGCACGTGGAGCATCGTCTGGCGCATCAGGAAGACGCCGAACGCGTTGGCAGCGCCGGGGATGATCAGCGACTGGTACGTGTCCAGCCAGTTCAGGTTCTTCACCAGCAAAAAGGTCGGAACCATCAGCACTTCGATTGGCAGCATCAGCGTGGCGAGGATGCACAGGAAGATGGCTTGCTTGCCGAAAAAGCTGTACTTGGCGAGCGCATACCCAGCCAGGCTCGAGAGAAGCACATTGATGGCTGCCGTGGTCGTGGCGACGATCGTGCTGTTGATGAAATAGCGCCCAAACGGATTCTGATCCCAGGCGTCGGCGTAGTTCTGCCAGTTCGGCTGGGCCGGCCACCATTCGATGGGCAGGGTGAATACGTCTGCCAGCGATTTCACTGATGTCGACACCATCCAGAAGATTGGCAACAACATGACAGCCGCGCCAAGCACGAGCAGCGCAAAGCCCGCGGCGTTGAGCGCGCCCGGAACGGTGAGCCACGCGCGCCGCGAACGGATCGGTGGAGTGGCGGTCCAGAGTGGCAAAGCAGGCGGCCGGGGCCGCCCACCACCTTCAAGCGTCGCGGCCATCGCGGAACACGCGCAATTGAATCAGCGTCAGAACCATTGTTCCAAGCAGCAAGAGAATTGAGGCGGCGGCGGCAATGCCCATTCGATATTCCGAAAACGCGGCCTTGTAAATGTAAAGCCCAATCACAGTCGAGGCGTTGTTCGGACCACCGCCGGTCATCACATACGCAACCGTGAAACTCCGCGACAACAAGATCAGCGAAATGACGACGACCAGCAGGATGATCGGACGCAAGAGCGGCAATGTGATATGCCAGAAAATCTGCCATTGGGAACCGCCGTCGATGGCTGCTGCCTCTTTGAGCTCGACGGGGATGTTCTGGAGGCCGGCCAGGAAAATGATCATAAAGTAAGGAACAAAGCGCCATTCGGTGGCCAGGATGAACCCGGGTATCACCGCGGCCGAGTTCGTCAGCCACATCACGGGCGGCAGGTGCACGGCTTGCAACCCCTGGTTGACCAGGCCGTACGGGTGAAACAGGAACTGCCATACCGTTCCGAACACCACGAGGGGCACGATCGTGGGCAAGAAGTACGCGAGGCGGATCCAGTTGCGCGCCGGAAAACGCTGGTTGAACGCCACGGCCAGGCCGAGTGACAGCACCCAGAGCGGGATGGCGGTTCCGAACATGTAGTACAGCGTGACGCGTACTGCGCCCAGGAACCGCGGATCGGTGATCAGAAACAGGTAGTTGTTGAGCCAATTGAAGCGTGGCGGACTGATCAGGTCGTAGCTGGTCATGCTCAGCAGCAGCGCCTGGACGATGGGTACCGCCTTGAAGACCAGCAGCAGCACGAGCATCGGCAGCAGGAAGGCGTAGGCCCAGAGCTGCTGGCGGGCGCTTCGGGAGAGCCGGCGCCCGACGCGGCGGCCGCGAATCTGGCTGAGCCGAAGGTTGCGCGCGGTGCGCGACGGCGCGGTGTAGCCGCTCGCAGTCACTATGGCATCCTACCCGCCGCGTCAAGCCCGGGCGAGGGTCATTTCGACTCTTGACAATTTGTCGGTGAGGGTGAACGCTTCCGGCGCGCGTGTCGAATTGAACACCTGGAGTAGCCATGAGCGCACTATCTAGCCGCCGCGCCTTTTTGGGCACCCTGGCACTTGGGGGCATCGGGCTCCTTGCGGCCGCGTGCGCCGCGCCCGCTACACCGGCCGCGTCGACCTCGGCCCCACCCACGACCGCGCCCGCCGTCAAGCCGACGAGCGCGTCGGCTGCCCCGGCGACATCAGCGCCGGCGCCCACTGCAGCCTCCGCTGCCGCGCCGACCACGGCAACGACGACGAGCGCCAGTCTGGCAACTCCGCCAGATTATCCGTTCCCGACTGGACCGGTCACCGTTACCTGGCAGCACGGCAGCGACGTTACAACCAACAAGCTCTACACCGACATCTTCCTGCCCGCGTACATGCAAATGCATCCCAACGTCACGATTCAGCACGAGGCGGTGCCGGGCATCGATCAGAAACTGCTGGTTGAAATTGCGACCAATACCGCGCCGACGATGTTCGATGCCAGCGCGGTCACGCTGCAGGCGCTGATGCCCAAAGGCGCACTCTCGCCGGTCCCGCCCGCGGCCTGGGGCGTCAGCACGATCGACGAGATGTTGAGCAAGTATTACCTGCCGAAAGTCATGGAACCGCTGATGTCTGGCGGGAACCTGTACGCCATACCCAACCAGATGAATTCCCAGAGTCTGATGCTCAATACTCGCCTGTTCAAGGCCAGTGGGTTGGATCCCGCCAAAGACGCGCCCAAAACGTGGGACGACGTCGTCAAGCTCCAGCCGACACTGACCAAGCGGGACGCGTCGGGACAGATCACCCAGAAGGGCTTCGAGTTCATCTGGGCCCGACCGGACACGATCAGCACCTGGGGCATGCAACTGCTGATCCAGCAGGCTGGCGGCAAGATCCTGGAGGACGACGGCGCGACGCCCGCATTCAACACCGATGCCGGCTTGACGGCCCTGCAGATGATCAAGAAGCTATCCGTCGATCCGAGTGTGACGCGCAACACGGCGGCGGTCGTCCAGCAGGACTGGGCAACCGAACTGAACGTCATGGGCCAGGGCGGACCCAACTGGGGACTGCTCTGCGAAACCATCAACCCCAATGTCAAGGGCAACTACATCTTCTCAGACATGCCGCAACTGGACACCAGCAAGCCCGCCAATCTGTTTATCGTCTTCAGCATCTGTGTCAACAACGCGGCACCAGACGACCAGAAGGCAGTGGCGCACGATCTGATTCGATTCATGGCGCAGCAGCCAGAGCAGTGGCTCCAGAGCACTGGGCAGCTCACACCCATGCAGTCGCTTGCCAACAGCAGCTCCGCGCGCGAGGTCATGCCGTTCCTGGATATCGCGCTGCACGACTTGCAGATCGCGATTCCCCCACTGAACAGCCCGTACGTGCCCCAGCTCAACGACGCATTCAAGGCCGCGGCCGAGCGCGTTGTCCTCGAGAATCAGGAGCCCAAGGCTAGCCTGGACCAGGCCGAGTCGGACTACAAACAGTCGATCAAATCGTAACTGGACTCAGCCCCGCCTGTGCCGTGCTCGCCAGGCGGGGTTGTCGGCAATTCTGCCCAGAAACTCCAGGATGAGCTGCGCCGCCAGCAAGCTAGTATTGCCGGATGCCACGTCCAGCAGCGGATTCACTTCGACCAGGTCGAAGCCAACGACTTCGTGGTGGGTGGCGATGTGCGCCAGGGCATCCTTGAGCTCGTCGTAGCTCAGACCACCCACCTCGGCCGATTGGCAGCCAGGCACAAGCGGCATATCCAGTACGTCGATGTCGATGCTGACGTACACTTTGCGCCCTTCGTCAAGCTGGCCGAGCACTGCCTGCATGCCGCGCGCTCTGAGCTGCTTCACAGTTACCACGTCATTGCCTCGCGCCAGCGAGTCCGAGATGTCCGACTGGTGGTTGCGCAGGCTGCGGATGCCGACCTGGATGATACGCCCCACGTGGGGTAGCTCCGAGATCAGGCGGATCGCATGGCTATTGCTGAACGCGACACCGTGCAGGAACGGCAGGTAGTCCATGTGCGCGTCGAAGCGAATGACGTCCAGAGGTTCTGCATAGGCGCGGACCACGGGATAGGCGATGGCGTGATCGCCGCCGAGCAGCACGGGCATAGCACCCGTTTCGAGAATCGCGTGCACGGCGGACGTTGCGTTGCGAAACGTCTGCTCCACGTTGGTGAAGATGATGTCGACGTCACCGCAGTCGACGATGCGTCGATGGCCCGACTCGTAATCGAGGAAGCGCCGGTCCTCGTCACGGTCGTACCATGCGTACCCATCGGCACCGAAACTGGCAAAGCGGACGGACATCTCGCGGATCGCGCGGGGCGCCATGCGCGAGCCTGGCAGCCAGGGAGTCCCTTCGTCGGTCGGAATGCCGAGAATGGCGATGTCGGCGTCGAGTTGTCGGAGATCGGTGCACACCGGCGCACGCACGAACGTGACAATGCCTGTGAACGGCAGGTTCAGGCGCGCAGGCGGAGAAGATTCAGACGACAACGGACTCCTCCAGGCGAGCAGATGGGGGCAATTCGCCTTTGATGTCGGCGACGATTGTCTGCGCGATTCGACTGGTCATCTCACCGCGCGAATCCCAGGTCGCGCCGCCGTTGTGGGGCGCAAGAACGACGTTGTCGAGCTTGTAGAACGCGGGCGGGACCCACGGAAAAGGCGTCACCGGTGGTTCGTGCCAGAACACGTCCAGGCCGGCACCGGCGATGGTCCCCTCCTGGAGCGCTTTGACCAACGCCGGCTCGTCCACGATCCGTCCGCGCGCCGTGTTGATGAAGTACGCCGAAGGCTTCATCAGTCGCAGCTCGCGCTCGCCAATCAGCAGGTGGGTGGACGGATTGTAACTGCACTGCAGGCTCACGAAATCGCAGGTGCGCAGGATCTCGTCCTGGTGCGGCAGCCAGGTGACCCCCAGAGCGGATTCCTCCTCGATCGGCAGGCGCGATCGCTTGGTATACAGGACCTGCATCTCGAATGCTCGCAGCCGCGGCACCATGAACTGGGCGACCCTGCCGAGCCCAATCAAGCCAACGCTGCGTCCGGTGCACCCGACGCCCATCAGCGCCATGGTCTGCTCCTGCCTGAAGCCGCTGGCGCGCGTGTAGCGATCTGCCTCTGAAATGCGGTAAGCCAGGTCGACGATCATGCCGACCGCCAGGTCGGCCGTCGCCCGGCTGACCCGCGGGGACGGATCAAACAGCCCGGTCGCGGTCAGAATCGGCACTCCGTGGCGACGTGCCGCGTCGAAATCGATCGTATCCGAGTGGCGACCGGCCAGCACGACACCCTTCAACTTCGGATTTGCCGCGAAGACCTCCTCCGTCACCGTCGTTTCGTGCATGGCGAAGATGTAGTCCGCATTGCGCGCGGCGCTCGCGAGCTCGCCCGCGCTGATCTGACGGTCGATATGCGGATAGATCTCCACGTCAGCCACACCGCGGAGAATCCCGATGGCGACCTCGGGCACAGGCTGAACGACGAAGACCCTGGGGCGCATCGGTGCTGCTCCCTGCAATGCTACGAACCTCCTTTGACTTTGATCAGGAGTGGCTGCGGATGCGTTCAGGGTAATTCTGCGCCGTCAGGCCAAAGAGTCCGAAAGGCACCAGCCGGCTCAGCAAATACCCGTGGACACCGAGCGCGTGAAGCGCGCCCACGTCGCCCGCAAGCAACGCGGTGCGCTCCGCGTCCGTGAGTGGATATTCTCGCAGGGCAGCTTGTGGGTCCTGCTGCAGTTGTTGGCGGAAGGCAGGATCGCGCTGGATGCGTTTGATCATCTTGTGAACCGCGTAGCTGCTCATGCGTCCCATCTCCAGATTGCGTAGGCGTCGCCGTGGCCAGCCTGGGCTTCGAGGAAGCTCGGACGGCGGGGGCCGATGCCACCCAGCAAGGCGATCCAGTTCAGCAGCTCACCGCCGATGTTCCCCGCCCGCGCCAGGCGCTCCGTGGTGGCCGCGTGGAGAAGGTCGTCCACCGCGGCGTTCTTCAGATAGCCGAGCACCTCGTGCATCCACGCGGGGTCGGCTGTTCCCGCGATCTGGCCAGGTGGCGCGAGCGGACTACCGATATCCAGCGAAATGCTGCCGCTCGCCATGACCGCCACACGCGTCGCGTCCGGCATCGCCTCGATCGCTTCACGCACGGCCTGACCGAGGGCGAAGCAGCGCCGCGCCTGAGGGATGGGCGGCACGATGCCGGCGATGAAGACCGGAACGATCGGCACCTGCATGCGCGGGGTCACAAAGTGGAGTGGCACCAGCACCGAGTGGTCGACCTCGAACTCCTGTGTCATGCCAAGATCGAAGCCATGGGCGATGCCGTATCCGCGCACCTGTTGCGCCAGTTGCTCGTCTACTGGTATTTCGTAGCGCGGCATGGCGGGTGTGCCGTCATTCGGGCCGGCGGTGCTCGAGGCGACTCCGATACTCAGCAGCGGCAGGTTGTCCAGGAAAAACGTGTTGAGGTGATCGGAGTCGAAGATAACCAGCGCGTCAGGTTGCACCGCCTCCAGGTCGTGCTGGACACGCGTGAATAACTGCGCCGTTTCACACGTCGGCCCCTCGCGGGCAACCAACGCGGGCAGGGACGGGGTGTGGGGCAGTCCGAACGCCGCAACGATTTCGGCCAAGATGTGGGCTCCTATTCCTCACCCGCATAAACGGGTTCTGGCTGAGAGAAGAAACCCGCCAGGGTGTGCTTGACGATCTGATGGTTCTTCTGCGTGAAACTGCCGTGGGCAATGCCTGGCATGACGGCGAACTGCTTGTCGGGGTTCGGCAATTGCTTGAAAAACTCGAGCAGGTCATCGAAACCCGCGATCCCGTCGTACTGACCGCGCAAAATGATGGTCGGCACACGAATCTGGTGTGGATCGACCACGGGCAGGTTGCGGCACATATCCAGATACGTGCCGTTCGGCACCGAGTCTTCGTGGGCCAGGACCGTGTCGATGAAGGCGTCGATCACGTCGTCGCTGGCGCTGCCGGGGTGATCGCGGGTGAAGATGGTGGTCAAAAACGCTCTGTCAATCGGTCGGCGGCTGGATGCCTCGAACTCGGCGAGTCGGAGTCGTCGCTGTTCGAGGGTACGACTCCCCTGCCCCGTCCAGACGAACGCGTCCAGCGCCAGGCGCTTCACACGCTCCGGGTGGCGCTGCGTGAACAGCGCGGCTCGCAACGCGCCTGACGAGACTCCATACGCCAGCACCTGTTCGACACCCGTGGTGGCGCGGATGTAGTCGGTGACGGCCGCGATATCGTCGGCGCCCATCGGGATGTCTGCGCTCACGTCGCGCGAGCCGCGCGATCGGCGGTAGCCCTCGTGATCGAACGTCCAGGTGTCGTATCCGAGTTTGGCGAAGTAGTCCATGGCGGACACCGACGGGCCGCCCGGGACCTGAAGATCGAAACTGGGTATCGAGCCCATTGACGAGCCATGCACAAATAAAATCGTGCCACGCTCGGGCTGTGCGGGAGTGCGCTTGCGCCAGGTGAACAGGCGCGCCTCTCCATCTGAGGTGCGTTTGCTCACCCAGTGCTCCTGGCCGACGATCTCATCTGTCTGCTGAACACCGCCAGTCATCGTGTGCCCTCCGTCCGCCCGATTACCCGGTCGACTCGCATTGGCGTACTCTACACCTGCCGTGACCACTCCGACGCCAGCTCCTGTCATCGACGTGCACGCCCACGTCACCCCGCAACGTTTTCAGCGCGCCGTCCTCTCCGGCCAGATGTGGCATGGGATGGGTCCGTCTGACGGCGAGCTGGGCAACCTCAAGAACCGTTGGAAGCCGGCTCAGCGGATCGAAGCGATGGACGAAAGCGGCGTGGACGTGCAGCTCGTCTCACCCACTGACGTGTTCTATCAATACCACCAGGATCCAGCCGTCACCGCGGTCATTGCCGCCGAGTGTAACGACGAGGTGGCCGAAATGGTCCGTGACTATCCAGCGCGTTTTATGGGCCTCGGCACACTCCCCATGCAGGACCCGCGGCGCGCGGTGGCGGAGGCTGAACGCGCCATCCGCCAGCTCGGACTGAGAGGCTTCATGATCGACGACCATGTCAACAACCTGACATACGATCGCCCCGACTTCGATCCATTCTGGACGGCCGCCGAAGAGCTGAATGCCTTTGTGCTGATCCACCAGTACGCACCAACTTCTGTCACGTACCGCACCCAGAACTATTTTCTGCCAAACTCGATCGGCAATCTGGTCGACCGAACGATCACCTTTGCCTGCCTGGTGTACGGGGGAGTGATGGACCGGTATCCCCGCCTGACGATCTGTCTCGGACATGGTGGGGGCTACGTGCCATTCGCGGTCGACCGGATGGACAAAGGCTGGCAGATGTGGCCCGGCTCACGCGGACAGTCGAAGGCGCCGCCGAGCATGTATCTGTCTCGTTTTTACTACGACTCGGTGACGTATACGGATCGCAACCTGCGCTTTCTGGTGGATGCCGTCGGCTCCGATCGCGTTGTATTTGGCACGGACTGGCCCGCGCCAATGGTCGTGGTCGATCCGGTGCGCCGGCTGGAAACGTCCGCGCAGCTCAGCGACGCGGAGCGGACAGCTATTTTGCGAGGCAACACCGCTCGACTGCTCCAGCGATGACTATGCCTTCGGATGCCGGCGAGGTTCGCGGACCGGCAGACGGGCTGGCCATACCCCGCTTCGCTGGTCCGCCCACGTTCGCCCGCTTACCGCGGCTCGACGAGGTAACGCGCTGTGACCTGGCAATCGTCGGGGTTCCGTTCGACAGTGGGACGACGTATCGGCCGGGTGCCCGCTTCGGCCCAGCGGCGATTCGCCAGGGTTCGAAGCTGCTGCGACCGTACAACCCGGCGCAAGACACAACGCCGTTCCATTCGGTCCAGGTGGCCGATGCCGGCGACATTGCCTGCAATCCATTTCACATCCAGGAGGCGATTGGTCAGATTGACGCTGGCGTCCAGGCACTCCTCGGTTCGGTGCGGGGTGTCCTCGCGCTCGGCGGCGACCACACGATTGCCTTGCCGATGCTTCGCGCAGTTCACCATCGCTTCGGACCCGTGGCACTCGTGCATTTCGACGCGCATCTCGACACGTGGGACACGTACTTCGGAGCACCGTACACGCATGGCACGCCTTTTCGACGCGCGGTCGAAGAGAGGCTGCTCCTCGAGGACCGTGGCGTGCACGTCGGAGTGCGCGGACCACTGTACGCCGCAACGGACCTGACCGACGACCGAGCGCTTGGTTTCGAGATCGTGCGCGCCACGGACTTCGACCAGGTCGGGCCGGCCGTCATTCTCGAACGCATCCACAGGCGAGTTGGAGACGTGCCGATGTACGTCTCGGTCGACATCGACGTGCTGGACCCGGCGCATGCGCCAGCAACTGGTACACCCGAAGCTGGTGGATTGACCAGCCGTGAGCTGCTGGCGCTCCTGCGCGGCTTGCGTGGGCTGCGCGTCGTCTCCGCCGACATTGTCGAAGTCGCGCCCGCGTACGACCACGCCGAAATCACCGCCATTGCAGCCGCGCACGTCGCGTACGAATTGCTGAGCGTACTGGCGCTGCCTAACCTTTGACCAGGAAGTGATCCGGTCCTCTGTCGCCTGGTTCGATCGGGCCACGGTCATAGAACTCCGGGTGGAGGACCGGCTCGCCGAAAACTTCCGGGTTGAGCAGACCACGCGGACGGCGCCCTTCGATCAGGTCCTTGATCCCCGTCGCGAGCGGCATAATCTGCCGCGATCGAGAATCGTAGGTGGCCCCGCCGTTGTGTGGCGCGAGAATGACATTGTCCATCTCGCGCAAGACCTGGGGCACAACAGGGTCCCAGACTGTCGGCGGCTCGTTGTAGAAAACCTCCAGTCCCGCACCCGCGATGCGGCCGGACTGGAGCGCCTCGATCAGCGCCCCTTCGTCGACGATTCGCCCCCGCGCGGTATTGATGAAATACGCCGAGGGTTTCATCAGAGCAAACTCGCGCGCACCGATCATCTTGTGGGTAGTCGTGTTGTAGCTGACCTGCACCGACACATAGTCACTGCGCCGCAGTAGCTCGTCGAGCGTGACGTACTGCAGCCCCAGCTTTACCTCTTCCTCAGGCGTGAGCCGGCTGCGCCTGGTGTACAGCAGCCGCATGTCGAACGCAGCCAGGCGCCGCGCGACGTGCAGTCCGACCCGCCCAAGCCCGATCAGGCCGGTCGTCTTGCCCGAGCACCCGACACCCATGAGCGCCATGGTCTGTTCCTGAAAGGTCGAGTCGGCGCGCGTATACCGATCGGCGTCGAGCAAGCGGTACGCCAGCGCCAGCAGCATCGCCACCGTCAGGTCGGCTGTCGCCACGCCGACGCCCCTGGAGTACGCCGCGGCCGCGTCCTCGGGGTGTGCGCTCAGGACTGGAACCTTGCACGCCAGCGCCGCGTCGAAATCGACCTTCACGGTGTTACCGCCAAGGAAAGCGATGCCTTTCAGGTTCGGGTTCGCTTTGATAACTTCGGCCGGCACGAAGTTGCCGTGCAGGCCCAACAGGTAGTCCGATCGTCGAGCGCCGTCGATCGTCTCTTCCAGACTGATCTGGCGTCGCAAGCTGGGGAAGACCTCGACGTCGGCGACTTCTTGAAGGACGCGCAACGGTGCCTCAGGTATCGCCTGGACTGCAAACACTCTTGGTCGCATCGCTCCCCAGGGTAGTCTCCCGGCGCTCGACACGCGAAGCAAGCCAGGGTCCCCCCGGAGGTTCAGGTGGAAGCCACCTTTCCGGACGGCATCACCTCATCGGGCAACCAGGTCCAGGCTGGCTCTAATCCTTACGAAAGCCAGGTATTGCGTATCGTCCAATCGGTCTGGGTCTCGTAGAACAAGCCGTTGACATTCGATTTCATGACGACGATGTCAGGATACCGTGTCGTGGGCAAATCGAAGGCGGCGTCCAGGATGAAGTCGTTGATTTGAGCGTACAGCGCTTTGCGCTGGGCGGGGTCTGGCTCGGTCTGCACCTGTGCGGTCAGCTTCTTCCAGTTGTCGTCATAAAAGCCGGACGCGTTGCTCACCGCCCCGTAGGTGCGGCTGACGGCCATCTCGGAGCCGGCCTCGTAGAGTTGCGCAAAGGCGCCCGCGCTGAGGCGCATGCCCTGGAACGCCGGCGGGTCGCCCGTGCCGCCCTGCGAGAACACGGCCCCGTCTTGCGGCATCAGATTGACGGTGACGCCGATGGTTGCCAGATCCGACTGGATGATTTGCGCCCACGCGGCGTATTCCGCTGAATACCCGGCCTGGTTATAGCCCAGGTCAAATGTCAGGTTCGTGACGCCAGCCTGGGCCAGCAGGGATCTGGCCTTGTCCAGGTCGTAGGTGTAGTAGCCGTTCTTTGCGTCTTCAAACGCCGGTGAGGCCGTGGTCCAGGGCAGGCTGATGGGCGGTCCGGTGAAGCCCTTGAACACAGTGTCGGTTACGCGCTGCTTGTCGATGGCGTACCCCACCGCCTGACGCACCAGCTTGTTGTCGAAGGGTGGCTTGGAGCAGTTGAAGTAGGCGTGGAAGAACTGTCCGATCATGTTTGTGTAGTAGACGGTGTAGTCTTTGTCACCTTGTAGCCGCACCGCGTCCGGGATAGCTGCCAGGTCCACGACCTGGATCGTGCCTGCTTCCAAGGCACTGATCATCGCCTGCTGGTCTCGGAAAATGTTCGTCCTGAAGTTGTCGATGTAGGGAATGCCCGTCTGCCAGTAATTCGGGTTCTTGACCCACTGGATATGGTCCCCAGATACCCACTCCACGAACTTGTAGGGTCCCGTCCCGTTCAGGCTTTGCTTGTCACCGGCCTCGTTTGCCTCAATCGCTTTGGGATCGAGGATGCGCATGTACTGCAGGAAGTCGAACACGCCTGGGTGCGGCATTTCCGAGGTCAGGACCACCGTGTATTTGTCCGGAGTATCGATGCCCGTCCACCACGCGCTGCCGACCGCTGCGGTCTGCGCGAACGTGTTGCGCTTCGGGTCGCGGACGCGCAGCATGTTGTACTTTACGTCGTCACTGGTGAACTCGCGTCCGTCGTGAAACAGCACACCCTTGCGCAGGTTGAGTTTTATCTGCTTATTGTCGCTGCTCAGGTCCCAGCTTTCGGCCAGGCGCGGCTGGATCTCGAGGTGGTCGCCATAGTTGATGAGCTCGTCATAGACCTGACCGATACCGTTATTGGTGATCGGTGAGTAGGACGCCCCGTCCGTGGTGACCAGGTCTCCTACCTGGCCAGTGATGATCGAGCCGCCGTACTTGGGTGTCCCCGCCTTGGCGGCCGCCGCCCCGGGATTGCCCGCGTCGAGGTCGGCGATCGCTGCCGCCGATGCCGCCGGGCTCGCCGAGGCTGACACGCCACCAGGAGAAGACGTACTGGCCGCCTGTGGCGACGTAGTGACCGACGCTGGGTTTGCAGCGGGTGCTGCCGGCGTGGACGATGGCGCGGGCTGTGGCGCGACCGAGTTCGCGGGTGGCGTCGACTGGCCACACGCGGCCAGCAGACTGGCACCCGTGCCGACCAGGAGGACTCTGAGAGCCGCACGCCGTCTGAGACACTGCATCCAAAACCGCTCCTTTGTTGCAACTGCCCCCTGTTTTGCAGGCCGCGATTCTACATCCCATTCTCGTCCCGCTGTGAGTTCACCCCGGTCCGTCGCCTGACCACCAGAATGCGTGAACGTCCTGCCGGCCGACCGGAATTTGCCGTAGTAAGTCCGTCCTGCGGCGCGATTACCAGTGGCTACGAACCGCCCGATTTCGCAACAGTGGACACCCAATGTACGCGGCGGAGAACGCAAGACGAAACTCGGATTGATGCGTTGTCCCGGCCAGGAGCGTACGCGCCGGACGGCCGGTGCAAACCGAACTGGGTTCAGGTGAGGTCGGGGCCGGTCGGCAGCGCGTCGAGCGTGCTCTGGGGCACCGGCCGGATCGTGTTCCAGTTGAACCAGAACTTGTCCATGACCGTCGGGCTGGCCACATGGCGCTTCTGGCCGTTGCTGACCAGATAGACGTCGCGCATGGTCTCCTGGGCGATGGCGAGGTAGGCGCCGCTGGTCAGCGCCGGGCCCGAGGCAATCGTCGATGGGTCGACGAGCTGCACGCCGCTCCAGTCGCGGAACAGATTGTTATAGGTGGTCGGGTCAGGGATATGGCGCGCGGTGCCGTCGTCGTCGACCAGGTAGATGTTGGTGCCGCCGGCGGCTTCGATGCGTTCGCCGGCCAGGTCGGCCCGCGGACGCGGTGAAGGCGCAGAAGTCGGACCTGGCGTGGACGTCGGTGCTGACGTCGGCAAAGGCGACGGCGTCGCGGTCGGTGCCGCAGGGGCAGGTCCCGTGTAGGTGATCGTCACCATCGGCGGTGTGCTACTCAGCACGAGGCTGCCGCCACTGGGCATGAGCGAGGAGCCGCCGCCCCCACCACCGGCATCTCCGGTGTCGGTCGAGACCGGGCCTATTCCGGTGATACCGCCTCCAGAACCGCCGCCGTAAAGGCCAGCGCCGCCACCGCCACCGCCGTGACTCCCGCCGCCCTGCCCCAGGCTGCCCGCGACGCCAGGGTTTCCAGCGTTCCCACCAGCGGCACCACCCGCGGTCTGGCTGCCCGCGCTACCGCCCGTTCCTCCTCCCGGGTGTGCGGGGCAGCCGCCGGTAGGTCCCGTCGTGCCCGCGTCACCACCCGGCGTGCCAGAGCATTCGGTCCCCGGAGCGCCAGCGCCGCCACCACCGGCGGCCACGAGCAGCCGTGTGCTAAGGCTGCCCGTCGCGGCGCGCGCACCAGTGCGCACGTCCGAGGCCCCGCCCCCGCCCCCGCTGCCTCCAGCGCCACCGCCTCCGCCCCCGTTGAATCCGCCGCTCTGCCCTGCCGCGGCCCCGC
>JAFAOS010000122.1 GCA_019247515.1 Chloroflexota bacterium
GCCATCGTGCTCGACCTGGGCAACCCGTCGCCCGGCGAAGCCCTGGCGCCCAGCACGTGGGTGTTCACTGGCCGCGCGTACGCTCGTGACGCGAGCGCTCAGCAAGGCGCCGGGATCGACCGTGTCTACGCGACTCTCGGCGACCGCGATGCGGGCGGCGTCTACCTGGCTGATGCCAGGGTTGACCATGACGGGAATTTCAGCATGAACGCCGATCTGAGCTCCCAGGGCGGCCGGAAAATGCTGTACGTGTACGCCCACTCGTCGGTCACCGACACGTGGGCCCAGCTGGCGACGCCGATCATCATCACCCAGTCATAGCCGCGCGGTGTACTCTGCGAAACGGACATGGGAGGCTGCCCATGTCCGTTTCTGCGCGCTCGAAAAGACAGATTGCTGAACGTTTAGCAGGACGATGAAGGCCGCACAGGCCATTTGACCAGGGTGGCGATCACATGTTCGACGCGATTCGCGCACACGTTGCTGGCAGCATTCGAAGCCTCCTCCTCGGCCTGACTGGCGTTGCGCTTGCGCTCAGTTCGGTGGCAAGCGTTTCGGCGCAGTCGGCGCCAGCGAGCCCGGGCCCGACGCCTAGCCCACTACCGGTCGTGCCCTACGACGAGCAGCATCCAGTACTCGCCTATTACTACGCCTGGTGGGAACCAGAGCGGCTCACGGCCGGTCTGTTCCAGCCCGTGTTGATGCCGGCCGCTGGCGCCCGTCAGATCTCAGACGATCCGACTCTGGAGCGGGCGCACATCACGCAAGCGCAGTCGGCCGGCATCGACGGATTCATCGTCAACCGCACCTCCGACCTGTCTCAACTGCTCGAGGTCGCGCGCGGCTCGGATTTTCGAATCACGTATGAGCTCGACGCCAACGCCGATCCGGTTGGACAGCTACAGGAGTTCTACCGGCACGTGAACGATCCAGGCATGGTCACGTATCAGGGACGTCCGGTCCTCTTCTTCTGGCAAGCACCAAGCCGCCCCAACTCCTTCTGGAGCGACCTGCGCGCGCAGTTCGACCCGGAGCACAACGCCGTGTGGCTGACGGATGGCGACCAGTTCCCGTTCATGGCAGGTGACGCCTGGGATGGGATCAGTCCCTACGCCATTGCCTGGTCGCCCAATCCGACGGCGCAATTGCAGGCGTGGGGCGCCAGGGCTCGCGCCGCCGCACCGGACAAACTGTACGTTCCTCCGGTTTCGCCAGGGTGCGACGACTCCGTGGTGCGCGCGCCCACCTGTATCCGCGACCGTGCCGATGGAGCCTACTATCAGGCAGCGCTGCAGGGCGCCCAGGCTTCGAGTCCGAGTTGGGCGGTGGTCGTCTGCTCCTGGAACGAATGGCTGGAGTCCACGTCCATCGAGCCGGCCGCGCAATACGGCGATCTGTACCTCCAGCTCACGCGCCAGTTCGCCGAGACGTTCAAGGGACCGCACTGAGCTCGGAGAGGAACTCGAACACACGCCTGGGTGTGACGGGTAGCGTCGTCACGTCGGCGGCGATCCCGAAGGTGTGCAGCGCGTCTTCGATGGCGGCGGCAAATGCCGCCGGCGCGGCGATCGTGCCGGTCTCTCCGACACCCTTGAAACCAGCGGGGTTGTTGCCCAGCACGGGCGCGCGGAACTCCAGCAGGCGTGGCTGCAATTGCATGGGGATGCCCCGGCCCGGGATGGTGTAGTCCGCGAAATTCGCCGTGGTCAACGTGCCGTCCTCCAGGTAGACGGCTTCCTCCATGAGGGCATACCCGACGCCGTGGACCGCTCCGCCCTGCAATTGTCCTTCGACCAGGCGAGGATTGATCGGCTGGCCACAGTCGTGGGCGATCACATACCGCAGGACTTCTATGGCCGCCAGCTCAGGATCGACGCGCAGGACCACCGCGTGCACGGCGCTGGTGAAGGCGCCGTTGCTCTGGAAGCGGTCCTCTGCGTCCAGCGTCTGGGCGCCATCCAGCAGGTCGCCGAGGGGGATGTGCCGATCCGGCACGCCGCGTACCTGGGCGCCAGACGGTGTGATCGACAGGTCGTCGGCGGCGACCTCGAGCACGGCCTGCGCGCGCTCCAGTAACTTCTGTTGGGCCAGACGTGCGACCGTGGCCACGGCGTTGCCAACTTCGAGCGCGGAGCGCGAGCCCGCGGTGTTGGCCGAGTTTTCAACCGAGTCGGTGTCGCCGGCGACGACGACCACGCGCTCCACCGGCCAGCCAAGCTGGTCCGCTACCACCTGTGCAAAGACTGTGCGATGGCCCTGCCCACCCGGCGTGGACCCGATGTACACCCGGCATTCGCCGTCGGGTTGAATCCGCACCACCGCCGGTTCCACCTGCTGAATACCGGCTGATTCCACGCAGCAAGCGATACCGATCCCCAGATGGGCGCCGTCGGCCTGGCGGCGGCGCGCGTCGGCGTAGTCGACGGCTTCGACAGCGGCGTCCAACAACGCCGGGTAGTCGCCGCCGTCGTACGTCACCGGCCGGCTGCCCATCCGCAGATAGCCGGTGGTATAGGGCATGAGCTCTGGCTGGATCAGGTTGCGCTGACGCACCTCCACCGGGTCGAGGTGCACGGCCTGAGCGAGCCGGTCCATCAGACGCTCGATGATGAAATTGCCAACTTCTCGACCACCACCTCGGATGAACCCGGTCGGCACGGTGTTGGTGTAAATCACCGTCGCGTGCGCCGCGAGCGCCGGCAGTCGGTAGGCGCTCAGCACGTGGCTGAGGATGTTGTCGCTCTGACCCAGGCCCGCCCCACCGTAGGCGCCCACGTCGTGCTGAAGCCGAACCCGGAGCCCGCGCAATGTCCCGTCAGGATTGGCGGCCAGTTCAGCATCTGCAACGTCGCCGTGCGATTGGCCCGAGGCCTGCGTGTCCTCGGTACGCCCCGCGATCCAGCGGACTGGCCGGCCGAGGCGTCGTGCGAGAGCGGGCACCAGGATCTCTTCTGGATAGATCTGGCCCTTGGCTCCAAATCCACCCCCCACGTCGCGCGCCACGACGCGGATCTTGTCACGCTCGACATTCAGGATGGAGGCGATGCGGTCGCGAACGCCAAACACCCATTGGGTCGACGTCCAGACGGTCAGCCTGCCGCCTTCCTGATCCACGGTCGCGGCGGTGCCTCGCGGCTCCATGTAGCCGCCGATGACACGTCCCAGTCGGACACTCAGGCGCACTGTCGCGGCGTCGGCGTTGAACGCCGAGTCGATGTCGCCGAAGCCGCGGTCGACTGCCCCCGCCACGTTGGAACCGATGGAGTCGTGGAGAACGGGTGCGCCCGCACGCGTAGCGACCGACACGTTGCCGACGCCATCGAGCGGTTCGAACTCCACGGCCACCTGTTCGACCGCGTCATTGGCAACGCTGCTGTCCTCGGCGACGACCACGGCGATTGGCTCACCCACGTAGCGCACGCGATCGGTCGCCAGAACCGGCCGCGGTGCGGCTTTGAAGCCTTGCGGAGCCGGGTCGCCCATCGAGCCGGAAATTTCGGGCAGGTCGGCCGCGGAGAAGGCGCCAACCACGCCGGGCAACCGTCGAGCCGGCTCGAGATCGATACTGGTTATTCTGGCGTGCGGATAGGGCGAGCGAATCACGGCCATGTGCAGCATACCCGGTAAGTGCACGTCCTCGACATAGTGACCCTGGCCGCGCAGCAAAGCCGGGTCTTCGCGTCGGCGCAGCGAGGCGCCAATCATGGTCGGAGCGGCAGTCATGCCTCAGGCAGGGTACACCCGCGACTATCCCCCAGAACCGCGCGCAAATGCGCCAATGACGCTAGACAGACGCAGGTTGCTGTGCAACACTCTAGCGGCGGTACGGGGAGCCTCACAACCGATGCGGACGAGATGGAGTGGTGATGGCGGCGTCAACCACGCGGTGCACCACCTCGAGCGCGCCGAACCCACCCTATCTGCGCGTGAGCACGAGGCTTCCGCCCGACTGCCCAGCGGTGCGGTGACCTACCTGTTCACCGACATTGAGGGGAGCACACGCCTGTGGGAGCACTTTCCTGAGCAGATGCGCCGCGCGCTGATCAGACACGACGCGCTCATCGAAAGTTGCGTCACGCGGCATGGCGGCACGCTGGTCAGACCACGCGGCGAGGGTGACAGCCGGTTCGCCGTCTTCCGCCACGCGGCGGATGCGGCGGTGGCGGCGGCCGCAATTCAATCAGAGTTCGCACGGGAGGCGTGGCCGCCGGATGCGCAATTGCGGATTCGGATCGCGTTGCACACCGGCGAAGCCGATTTGCGTGAGGGTGATTATTACGGAAGTGCCGTCAACCGCTGCGCGCGCTTGCGTTCGCTGGCAGTCGGCGGTCAGATCCTGTTGACGCGGGCGACACACGATTCGGTTGGTTCGAGTTTGCCGCCGGGCGCGCAGCTACGCGATCTTGGCGAACACTATCTCAGTGACCTCGTGCGCCCCGAGCGGATCTATCAACTGGATCCGCCCGGCTTGGCCACCGAGTTCCCGCCCTTCGGACCCTCCTCCACGTTGGGTGCGCACTGCGCGGCGGTCGTGCGCGCGTATATCGCCGGTCAACTCGTGCTGTTCCTGGGCGAATCGATGAATCTTTCTGGTCGGCCGCCGGGTCGTACCTGGGCGCCCGGTCGGCTCGAGTATCTGCCGACGACGCAAGAGCTCGCCGAGTACCTGGCGACGGCCGGTGAGTACCCCTACTCCAGCTCGCGAGACTTGACGCGGGTGACCCAGTACATCGCCACCATGCAAGGCTCCGGACCTTTATATGAGCAACTCCACTCGCTGCTGGACGTGAACTACAGTCCGACGCCGTTTCACGAGTTTCTGGCCCGCCTGGCGTCGCGCCTGCGAGCCAGGGGTTACAATCCGCGCCCGCCACTGATCGTCACCAGCAGTTATGACGATGCGCTCGAACGGGCATTTGACACCGCCGGAGAAGCGTACGACCTGGTGGTGTATGTCGCCGACGGCGACCGGCGCGGCCACTTCCTCCACTATCCGCCAGATGGCAGGGCTCGGCCAGTGGAGCGGCCCAATAAATACCTGAACCTGAGTTTTTCTCGGCCAGTCATTCTCAAAATCCAGGGAACCGTCGATCGACGCAACGTCGATCGCGACAGCTTCGTGGTAACCGAAGACAACTACGTGGACTACCTGGGAGGGTCGGACGTCTCGGGCATGCTGCCAGTTACGATCGCGGCTCGCCTGCGCAAGAGCCACTTCCTGTTCCTCAGTTATCGGTTGCGTGAGTGGAACCTGCGCGGAATCCTGCGCCGCATCTGGGGTGAGCGGCAGCTGAGCTACGCTTCATGGGCGGTCCAATCGGCACTCGAGCCGCTCGAACGCGAACTGTGGCGCGTGCGAGACGTCGAAGTGCTGGACGCGCGTCTGGATCAGTATTTGATGGCGCTCACCGACCACGTGACCGCGCTCCCGGTGGCGGCCGTTGCCAATGACCGCTGAGTTTGTGCCATCCGCGGCAGAGATTGCGCCCTACAAAGGCCTGATGCCGTTCGCGGAAGAAGATGCCAGGTTCTTTTTCGGCCGAGACGCGGAGCGTGAGCTGGTGATCAGCAATTTGATGGCCTCGCGTTTCACCGTGGTGTACGGCGGCAGTGGAGTCGGCAAGAGCTCGCTCCTGCGGGCGGGGGTGAAGCATCGGTTGCGCGAGGTGACCCGCGACAATTTGCGGAACCTGGGGACGCCGCAACTGGGGGTCGTGGTATTCAGCTCATGGCGAGACGATCCACTCCCCACGCTGCTGCACAGCATCACGCGCGCAGTCGAGGAGTCCTGGCAGCTGGCCCACGCCGTGGGCGCCAGATACTCGATGCCCAGCCACCTGGACGACGCCTTGCAGCGCGGCGTGGAGAGCGTCGACGGCGAGTTCGTCGTGATACTCGATCAATTCGAGGACTATTTCCAGTATCACTCTGACGGACTCGACACGGACCGGTTCGCGGTCGAATTGCCGCTGGCAATCACCAATGAGGCCGTGCGCGCATCCTTTCTCGTGTCGATTCGCGAGGACGCGCTCGCGAAGCTCGACTGCTTCGAAGGTCGCATCCCCAACCTGTTCTCGAACCTCTTGCGCATCGACCACCTCGACCGTGACGCGGCGAGGCAAGCCATCGAGCGACCGATCGAGCTGTACAACCACCACGACGTGTCACGGACCGGCGGCGGGCCATCTGCCAGCATCGAGCCGGCCCTGGTGGAGACCGTGCTCGACCAGGTGCGGATTGGCCACCTGACCATGGGTGACCTGCATCTCGTCGCTCCGTCCCCGCCGGATGAGGGTTCACCAACCGGCGAGCGCGAGCGCATTGAGACGCCGTATCTCCAGCTGGTCATGAAGCGGCTGTGGGAAGCCGAGGTCGCGGCGGCCGGCCCAGAAGGCGACATCAACCTGCGCTCGAGCACGCTCGAGCGTCTTGGCGGCGCCGAGCAGATCGTGCATACGCACCTGGATACGACGATGGACGAGCTCGCGCCACGCGAGCGTGATATCGCCGTACGCATCTTCAGCTATCTCGTCACTCCGTCGGGGACGAAGATCGCTCACTCGGCGCCCGATCTTGCGGTGTACGCCGGAGTCTCGGCGCCGGAGCTGGATCCGGTGCTCGCCCGTCTTGCCGCGGCGCGCATCCTGATGCCACTGGCGCCACATGCGGAGCATGCAGCAGTCCGCTACGAGATCTTCCACGACGTGCTCGCCGCGGCCATTCTGGACTGGCGCACGCGGTATTTGCGCGACAAGGAACGCGACCTGGCTGGGCGGCAACTTGCGGTCGAACGGCATCGCGTCTGGCACTTGCGTCGACGAGTCATCAGTCTCTCGGCCTTGCTGATTGCGGTGATCGTGCTGGCGATCATCGCCCTGGTGGAGACCGAGGCAGTCGGCAACGCGCAGCAAGTGGCTTTATCGCGGGAAGCCGGCCAGCGGCTCGAGTCGGTATTCGTGGCGTGTTTCGCCTTTGGCGCGCTGTTCACGCTGTTGTCCGCGCTGCTCGGCGTGCATGGCTTGCACGGTTTACACGCGGGCCACTCTGCCGTGCACCCGGCGGGCGCGCACGGAGGCGGCACGGGTTTGCGGCGAGGGCCGTCGGCGTTGGCCAATCCGTCCTCATTGCTGGCGTTCCTGACCTGGTTCGGGGCAGCCGGCTATCTGCTCGAGCGTTACGCGGGATGGGGACTGGCGGCGGTACTCGCGGGTGCGGTCGCGGCCGGAGCTGCCGGGTGGTATCTGATCACGCGCTTCCTGGAACTGGTGCTATCGGGGGAGCGCGAGATGAATCCGGAGGACTACCGCGTGGAAGGCACCATCGCCCGGGTGTCGATCGCCATTCCCGAGGCTGGCACCGGCGAGGTCGTCTTCACGAAGGGCGGCGTGCGGCGCAGCGAGGCCGCGCGGGCGCTGGCCGGACCGATCCCGCGCGGCACCGAGGTGCTGATCACGCGCTACGCGAACGGGTTCGCCACGGTGGAGCCGTGGAGCGTGCTACTCGAAGATTAATCAGGTCAGCTCCGACGCCTGATCCAGCCGAATGGCAAGCGAGTCGAGCAGACGCAGCGCGACCTCAGGACTGCGCCGCAGCTCGTCCAGAAACTCCAGCCGGTGCAACGCCAGACAGTCAGTTGGTTCGACGGCCTTCACGGTTGCCGCGCGCGGCCGGTCGCTGAAGAGCGCCATTTCTCCGAATGAGCCCCCGGGACCGATCGTGCGAATCTCCCGTTGCGAGCCGTCGCTGCCCGCGCGGGTGACCACAACCTTCCCGGAGGTTACGACAAAGAATGCGATGCCACCCTGGCCCTCATGGAGGATGACGGCTCCGGCGTCATAATGGCGCGGATGCGCGGCGCGCTCGAGGCGGGTGAGCTCGGCAGGACTCAGACCGCGGAACAGTTCCGCACTGGCAAATCCGATCGAAGCGTTAGTTGAAGACACGCTCGTCTCCCTTCAGGGGTTCTCGGACGCGGAGCACCGCGGCGCCGTGTCACATCAGGCAACTCAGCGGACTCGATGGCACGCATTTCAGCGCTTCGAGACCAGGTCGTCAAGGACCAGCAGTTCAGCGTACGCCTGGCGCTGTCGGGAGCGTGGGACGTTTCGTCGAGGCCGACAAGACTGACTATCTTTGCGCCGAGGCCGGGCGGCCATACACTTAGCGACATGGACAAGGGCAAGGGGATGTTCAGCAGACGTGTATTCATTCAACTGAGTGCTGGCACGGGAGCGGGGTTCCTCGTGGCTGCCTGCAGCAGCACAGCACCTTCCTCGGGGACGACGAGTTCGGCCGCGCCGACCAGTCCACCAGTCACGTCGGCGACGTCCGCGGCGGCCACGGCGCCCACGCCGGCCGCGGCGGCGACCCCGGCCCCGACCGTTATTGGCGCGGCGGCAAGCGGCAAGAACAGCGCCGCGCTGCCGAATTACATTCCACCGAATCTCCTGGCCAAACCCGACTATGACGCGCATGATCCGCGCGTCACCCTGGCCTGGGACAACTACCCCAAGAGCCCGCCGACGTCCTGGAACAAACCCGCGCCGGGCACCGGCAGCACCGTCAACGCGTTCGCCGTCGACTACTACCCGCCCCCGACGCCACTTCAGGACAATCCCACCTGGCAAGCCGTCAACAAGGCACTCAATGCTGACTTCCAGATGACGCAGGTGGCGGGTAGCGACTACCCGCTGCGGATGGCGACGATGATGGCCGGTGGCGATATCCCCGACATCATCCACCTCTACTTCGGCATCACAGGCCCGTGGGTGCCACCCGGCACCGCCGAGTTCGTGAAGAAAACGTGCCAGGATCTGACGCCGTTTCTGGCGGGTGACGCGATCAAGGACTACCCCAACCTCGCCGCCATTCCGACGTACGCGTGGACGAACTCCTCCTGCGTGATCGACGGCGTGCTGTACAGCTGGCCGATCCACCGCTATCTCGGCGGCCTGAGCTATTTCTTCAAAAACACCGACATGTGGAATCAGAAGATCGGCGCGGACACGGCCCCGAAGGATGCAGCCGATCTCAAGAAGATCATCGCGGAGCTGAACGATCCCAACAACGGCGTATGGGGTTTTGGCGCGCAGTTCACGGGGAGAAACAGTGTCCCTGGGTTCGCGATGATGTTTGGCGCGCCGAACATGTGGGGCCTGGATGCCTCGGGCAAGGTGATTCGCGACCGCGAGACCGATCAATACAAAGCAGCAGTGGCCTACTTCCGCGATCTGTGGACCAGCGGTCTGATGTGGCCGGACGCTCCCAGCACTACCGACCAGCGCGCCAATTTCGTCGCCAAGAAATTCGCGGTGTGCGTTGAAGGTTTCGGCAACTCCTGGAATGACTTCTGGCTCCGCGGCCTCAACCAGAACCCGCCCACCAATTTCGACATCATTCTTCCATTCAGCGCTGACGCGAATACAAAGGTGCAGAGCTACATTACCGGCGGCTATATCTCGACCAATGTCATGAAGAAGGCGAGCTCCGACCGGGTCAAAGAGCTGCTGCGCATCATGGATTACCTCGCCAAACCGTTTGGCACGCAGGAAGACCTGCTCATCACCTACGGCCTCGCCCCCGCGGACTACACGATCGCCGCCGACGGCAATCCGAATCTGAGCTCCGACGGAAAAACCCGCTCGCAGTACGTCCCCTGGCAGTATCTCTCCGATCGCCCGTACGCCACGTACTACGCGGGCATACCCAACTATGCCAAGCACACCAACGAAGTCGAGATCGCGATCGTCGATCCGAAGATTGCGGTAGCCGACGTCACGCTCGGCTACTACTCGGCAACCGGCGCGGCCGCAGCCGGCAAGCAGGCGGAACAAGCCTTTACCGATGGCGTGAACAACATCATTCTGGCGCGGGACCCGATGAGCAATTACGACCAGCTGGTGAAGGATTGGCAAAACGCCGCCGGGAACAAGATCAAGCAGGAATACAACGACGCGCTGGCGGCCGGCTAGGGGGCAAGCCGAAGATGCGCCGCCGCAATGCGTCCAGGGCAAACGGCGGCAGGTTCGCCAGCAGCGCGAAGCGCAGTGCATCCTTGCCGACCAGGTAGCGCGCACGTGGCCTGCGGGCTTCTATCGCCTTGAGCACCACCTCCGCCACCACTGACGGATCGCTGCCGTGTTCGTGACGCGCGGCAAACCGCGTCGTCATCGAGCGAAATGCATCGGCGTACAACGCCTGACCCGCTGGGCCAAACCGCTCCAGGGCCGCCTCCGCGTCACGCGCGAATTTGCCACCCGCTTCCGTGCGGATGTTGCCCGGCTCGATCAGGACGACGCGGATGCGCCACGGAGCAAGCTCCTGGCGCAGGCTTTCCGAAAGCCCGAGCAGCGCGTGTTTCGTCGCCGCGAGCGGTCCAACAAAAGGCGGCGTCATCCGGTCGGCGATCGAACCGATCATGATCACGCGTCCCTCCGCCTGGCGGAGCAAGGGCAGACACGCCTGGGTGACCGCCAGTTGGCCGTCCACGTTGATCTCGAACTGTGAGCGAAACGTTTCGAGCGGGACCAGCTCCAGCGGCCATGCGACGCCAATTCCGGCGTTATTGACCAGCGCGTCCCGGCCACGCTGTCCCACGTGGTCGCGCACTGTGGCGCGCGCCTGGGCGATCTGGTCGGAGCTGGTGACGTCCATCAGCAGCGGCGTGAGTTCTCCATTGGCGGCCACTCGGAGTGCGTCGGCGTCTGAAGCCCGCCGCACGCTGGCAAAGACGTGGTAGCCGCGGCGCGCGAGCAACAGCGCGATCGCGCGTCCCATACCGGAGGATGCCCCGGTGACGAGGGCGTGTCGATGGAGATGGGGATTCGGATGCGTCATGCCTATTAGTCTGCAACGCTCGGCCCCAGGGTGGCAGCCGCCTCTTCAGTTTGCGTGGAACCATCATCGGTGCGTGGCACAGTGCGTGGCGTGTTGCGCCTGGCGCCAATATTCTTTCAAGCTTCGCGTGCCAACATGTGCTCTGCCGTGCCAGGATCGGTCGGCAATCCCAGAGGAGAAAGCATGACTTTACCCGGACACCAGTGGCGCCGGCGTGACGCACTCCGGCTCTTCGCTACTGCAAGCGGACTCATGGCGGCGGGCGTCTGGCGCGCAACTGCATCGATTGCTTCGCCAACCGTGCTCGCTCAGACCAGCGGCGCTGCCGCCTGCGCCTTGACCGCCGAACAAGAGGAGGGCCCGTTCTACGTGGACCTGGATCTTGTCCGTTCGGATGTCCGTGAAGACCAGGTTGGCATACCACTGAACCTCACGATGACCGTGCTGGACATGAACACGTGCCAGCCACTACCAAACGCGGCCGTCGACATCTGGAGCGCGAATGCCCTGGGTGTCTACTCGGCCGAAGCACAACTGGGCTCGAGCGGCGCGACCTTTCTTCGCGGTCTGCAGATCACCGGCGCCGACGGAACCATTCAGTTCACGACCTTGTATCCGGGTTGGTACACGGGCAGGGTCAATCACATCCACATGAAAGTGCATGTCGGCGGCGCTGCTACGAGCGCTTCCTTTGACGAAACGGGGTCGCACGTGGCCCACACAGGTCAGATGTTCTTCCCCCAGGACGTGAATGACGCGATAGCGAAGATCAGTCCGTACACCTCGAATCGTAACGCGTACGTGTCAAATTCTCAGGACGGCGTCTACACCAGCCAGAGTGGAAGCCTGTCTCAACTGGCGCTTACGGGCAATCCATCGGATGGCTTCAGTGGCAGTATCACGTTGAGCGTGGACCCGGACGCCACACCCGCTGGCGTTGGAGCGGGCGGAGCGGCTCCTGGCGGAACGGGGCGGCGCGGTTTCGGGGGCCCGCCACCGCAACCCGCCCCCTGAGGCCTGCGCGACGATACTCACAAAACGTTGATATCGCACGCCCGTGCACTGAGCAACTACTGAGCGTTTCGATGTGTACTTTCCGACCCAGCAAACTGCTTCAACTGGCCAAGCTGGTGGCATACTGCGGGTGAAGGGACCGTTCAGCCGACCGCGAACACCTGGTCTGCGTCTAACGCCAATCTTGTGGGCGACGCTTCTGCTACTGCTTGTCGCGGCCCCGGCGCTCTCGGCTGATTCAGGTGCAACGGTGGTCGTCTCGACGTTCGAGGTCGACGAGCCAAGTCCCCCCGGCAGCGTGCTCGACCGCAGTGTGCGCGTCACCAATCTGGGCCCGGAGCCACTGAACGTGCAGCTCAGTCTGCGGGCTGTAGAGCTGCTCGACGACGGTCAAACTCGCTTCGGCGATGGACCAGATCCCCTGTGGGCCGGGGACCTGACGCTCTCGGCGACTCAGATGTCGATACCCGCGGGGTCTTCTCGGGACGCAGTTGTGCACGTGGCGATTCCCGCGGACATGCCTCCCGACGACTACATCACGGGCCTGCTCGTGGCTCCCGTACCGCCGGCCCAGGCTCCGGTGCGCGTGGTGAATGCGATTGGAGCCTTGATCCCCATCAGCGTGGCGGGCGATCGGGTGCGAATGCTGCAACTTGCCGATCACTCGTTGCCATCCTTCGTCATCGGCGACCAGGTGACCGGGCACGTGCGTGTGACCGACGTCGGGACGACTCTTGTCTCGCCCTGGCTGGAGGCCGGCGTGGTCGACAGCCTCATGGGGACGCAGATAGCCGACATTCAGGTGCGCGACCAGGCGCGCATCGGGCCCGGGGCGAGTCGCGACCTGGCGTATACCTGGGCGGCGGGTCTGACCGCTGGCAAGTTTCGCGTGCCTGTTCGCGTGTTCTACAACCGCGACAACAGTACGACCGCGGAAATCGACGTCGAGGAGGAGCTCTGGCTCATACACCCCGCCGTTCTGGCCGCCGCGATCGCTCTCGCGCTTGCCGCGGTCGGGGCCAGCCTGTACGTGATCCGACGCAAGCGTGGCTACCTCTGGCCCGCTCGGTTCAGGAGGTCTGCCAACTGAACGTGTCCTGACGCCGATTTCGAGTATGCTTCGACATCACGAGCCGCGCGTGGCTCGTGATATGGTCCACCCCGCACGTGGAGCCGCAACCATTCTGGAGGTCTCACAGATGGGGTTGATCGGCCCATTCATCAGACGGGGTATCGGGTTCGGGGCAGCCGTTGCGCTCGTCCTCGGACTTGTCTTCGCGCCGACGCCAGCATTCGCTGGAACGCTCGCGTCCGTAAGCTGGAGCGTCAGCAACACGATCACGTCGGGCACGAATATCACCTACGCCTATTCGTTTCGAACCGCGACGGCGGGCACCATCGCCTCTATTACCCTGACGGTGCCGACGGGAACCGCGGGGACGCCCGCGATCGCCCGCAACTTCGGTATCGGGGCGGGCACCGTGGCGCTGGCTGGGACGACGATTACCTACACGGTAACGTCACCCGTAGCCGTGGCGGCTGGCATCCCAATCTACCTCGAGTTCAGCGG
>JAFAOS010000171.1 GCA_019247515.1 Chloroflexota bacterium
ATCGAGCTGCCGATCTTCGCCGTCGCCATCGCCTGGGGTCTCCTCAGCGTCTGGCGCCGGAACACGTGGTCGCGCGCGTTGCTCGGGGTCGTGGGCGCGCTGGTCGTGCTGGAAGGCGGCGTGGCGCTCGCGCACCTCGAGGCCGCCGCGGCGACCACCACCCCCTATCCGACCTTCGTCGCCGAGGTGCGTCAGTACGTTCCACCCGGCGCGCGCGTGCTCGGACTGCACAGCTACTGGATCGGCTTTCAGGACCACGATTACCGTTCGTTCCTGGTACCCCTCAACTTGGCCGACCTCGGAGTGCCGCTCGATCAGGCGCTGAGCGAAGTCGATCCGGACGTGGTGCTGCTCGACGCGCGCATGCGCGCGTACTTCGACTCGCCGTCGGCCGCCCCTGACGCGAGCCTGTTGCGTACGTGGCTCGCGCAGCATGACGCGCGGCTCCTGGGCCGCGTCGACGACCCCACATATGGACTGATGGAGGTTTACGCCGTCAGCCGTTTAGCCGATAAACGGTGATGGTGGGGCCGGGTCGCTCGAGACGATCCAGATTCGTGTATGGACCATAAATCTGGTCGTAGTCGAACGGCGGCTCGAGGTCGCCAGCGTATGGCCGAAACTGGGCGACGATGCTCGCCGCGGCCGCCAGCTCCGTCGGAAAGGTGAGGCGCCGCGCCTCACGTGTCGGATCGATGGCTCGCGCTTCGGCGGTGAAGCTGCTGACGACTAGGTAGTCGATTCCGCGGGCGCGGTAGTCCGCTGGCGTGAGGTCGAACAGCGACCAGTCGTCGGCGACCAGCACTCTTTGCCGGGTGTCCGGCAGCGTGGGTCCGAGCGGCGGCGCGTCGACGGCCAACGTGCTGCCCGCCGGCAGCGTGCTGACGATCCAATCCTGCGCCAGGGTCCGCGTGTCCGGGCGGACCATGAGCTCGTCAAAGCGAACGCTGTCGACCAACGTTGGCAGGCCGACGAGCAGCACGGCCGCCGCGCCGATGACGAGTCGCCACCGAAGGAGCAGCTCGAGGACCAGGCTTGCCTCGACGATCAGCGCCGGCAGCGCCGGCAAGGCGAACCGCGCGAAGTACAGCTTCTGGCTGCCGAGCACCAGCAACATGGCCAGCGGCAGCGTGGCCACGACCAGGCTGCTCGAGCAGTGGCGCGCGAGGCTCCAGCCCATGCCCACACCGGCCAGCGCCACCAGCGGCCAGCCGAGACCGATCACCAGCGTGCGCGCGTAGAACGGGTAACCGCCGGATGGGTCGATTCCGTCGTAGCCACCCGCCGCCGACAGGTACAGGTGCTCGTACACGTCCCCGAGGACGAGGCCGGGTTCCGTCACCAGCGACGGGAAGGCGAGTACGCCCGCGACGGCACCCGCGAGCAGCGCAAAGCCGAGATTGCGGGCCCGCCCACGTCCAAGCACGTGCGCCACGAGCAATGGCGCAAGCAGGGCGATTCCGTCGTACTTGGCGGCAAACGCCAGGCCAGCGCATGCGCCGGCCGCCACATACGCGCGCCGGGAACCACACTGAGCGATGCGTACACACGGGATCAGGCCGAGGGTGACCAGCAGCGTCACGAGCGTGTCGTCTACGCCGAAGTGGGCATCGCGCACGAGCAAAAATGCCACCGCGCACAGAGCGGCCGCCAGCACTCCCGTGCGACGGCCAGCCACCTGCGTTGCCAGGCCGCCCGCGGCGAGCACCACGAGCGATCCGAGGACGGCGTTGGTCACCCGCGCCAGGCCGTACAGCAGCGACGGATCGGCACGAAGAGCGTCGACGAATGCCTGGGGCGAGCGCGCCTGGCCGATCAGTCGCTGGCCGGCGTACGTGCCGGCGTACTCCGCCAGCAACACGTATTTGAACAGCGGCGGATTGGCGAATGTCAGTCCATTTGGCAGCCCGCGGCCGACCGCCAGCGCTTGCAAAACATACGCGGGCTCATCCGGGTGCAACAGCTCGGGCAAGCCAAAGCCAATACCCCACAATCGCAAGCCAAGCGCGAGCGCGAAGATCGCCGCCAATGCCGCCCGTGCCGCGGCGGCGCGGACCTCAGGATGTGGACGCGTTAGCGATATCGATAACTGATGCGGCCCCGCGTTAGATCGTACGGGCTCATCTCGACTCGGACACGATCGCCCAGCAAGATGCGAATGCGGAACTTGCGCATCTTGCCGCCCGTATACGCCAGAAGCTCGTGCCCATTGTCGAGCTTGACCTTGAATTGCGTATTGGGCAAGGCGTCGACGACCGTCCCATCCATTTCGATCGCGTCATTTTTCGGCAACGCGTCAATTTTATCGCTTGCCGCGCGGTACCGGGCTGCCTTTCCCCAGACCCGATTCGAAGACCGCGGCTATCGATAGCTCCCGCGCGCCGAGCGACTGGAGCCACGCTGAGTCTCGAAACAGTCCGAGCAATACACCGGCTTGTCACCCCGTGGCTGGAACGGGACGCGTGCTTCGCCGTTGCAGCTGGCGCAGGTCGTCACGAACATTTCCCGGCGCGGCGCCGGTGCGTAGCCGCTCGGGGCATAGCTGGTCGGACCGAAAGAATTGGATCGCTCCGCCTTACGCGCCGCGCGGCAGGAAGGACAGCGGCCAGGCGGATTGTCAAAGCCACGACTTGCGTAGAACTCCTGCTCGCCGCTCGTGAAGACGAACGTCGCATTGCAATCGCGGCATGTGAGCGTCTTGTCTGCGTACTGCACGCCGACTCCCGGAAAAAGGAAGTGGTGGAAGTAATCGCTAGTCGAATCTGTTGCGTCGGCGCGCCGCGGTTGACCGTCGTGACGATAGTGGCCCGTCGTGGCCAAATCGAAAGGGTTCCCCGCGTCGCTCCAAAGAACCGATCCTCGTAAGCTCAGTTTCCAGCCACGCGCCAGTATACGGGCCCTCGTCAAGCCCTGCTTAAGCGCATTGTTCAGTCGGTTCTTAGCTAAACGCTTTGCGGTTTTTAACTAAACTCGTGAAACCGAACCGTTGGGCGCGCTCTTTGCTCGACGCTCGTTCACGAGGAAGCTGCTCGGCGCGCGTGTGCTAGTTTGAAGTCCGAATGTGCCTTCGACCTCTGACGGCCGCCACTACCATCGGCGTGCTCGTGGCGCTGCTGGTGGCGCCGGCCTCGGCGCTGGCTCACGAGCGGCGCACCATTGCCGGCGGCAAATACGAGGTCGTGGTGGGCTGGGACACCGAACCGGCATTCGTCAATGAACGTAATGCTGCCGGCATCCGCATCTCGAAGGCAGGCACCAACCCCGCAGAGCCAGTGACGGGCGCCGAACAGACGCTGCAGTTGCAGATTCGCCAGGGGGCCCAGACCCAGCAATTTCCGCTACGCGCCGTCTTCGGTCAACCTGGCTACTACGTGGCCGACATCGTCCCGACTCGCGCCGGCGACTACGTCTGGGTCTTCAGCGGCACGCTCGGCGCCGATCCGATCAACGAAACCTTCGATTCCGCTGATGGCAAGTTCGACGCGGTGACCGCCGCCAACGGAATCGAGTTTCCGATCGCCGCGCCCGATCCGGACCAGGTGAATGCCCAGCTGCAGGCGGCCGAAGCGAGCACCCAGCGCGCGCTCACCGTCGCGTACATTGGCGTTGCCCTGGGGGTGCTGGGCTGCATTCTGGCCGTGCTGGCGTGGGTGACACGTCCGCGGCATCGCACGAGCGTTCTGTCGACTCGTGACGCCGCTGTTAGGCGCGCGCCCGGAGCGGGTCTGTAGTCGAAGTCTAGACTCGGCAACAATGCCGCGTTTTTCAAGGGCGTCGCTGGGCCTCGCCACCGTGGCGGTGTGCGTCTTGCTCGCACCGGTGGCGGTCCGCGCCGAAGCCAGCCCGACCAACGTGCACGTCGTCCAGGCGGGTGACACCCTGCTCCAGATTGCACTGGATGCAGGCACCGATACCGGCACCATCGTTGCCCTGAACGGCCTCGACGATCCCAACCTTTTGAGTGTTGGCCAGACACTCAAGCTTCCCGCGCGCGCCGCGGCGATGACCGCTGGAACGTCGGCGGGGGCCAGCGCGCCGCCAGCGTCGGCCGCGACGCCAGCAACTGCGTCGAGCTACACGATTGCCAGCGGCGACACGCTGTGGGACATCGCCCAGCATTTCGGCACCACGTCGGACGCCATCGTCCAGCTCAACCACCTGGGCGACGCGGACCACGTGAGCGTTGGCACCGTGTTGAGCATCCCCGCGGGCGGCTCGTCACATGCGAGTTCGACTCAGGCTCCGGCAGCCACGGCAGGCTCGGCTTCCGCGGCCGCCACCTCGACGTCGAACTCGGCCACGGCGAGCGCCGCGAGTGGCACCAGCAGCACCTCGAATGCGCAGAAGCGCAGCGTGATGGTCCCGTATACGGTCCAGCCGGGTGAGACGCTGGTGGAGATCGCCAGGCGCTACAACGTGCGGCCCGACGCCATCGTGCAGGCGACCAACCTGGGCGACGCCAACAAGATCGTCGTCGGCTCGGTGCTCGAAATCCCGGTGGCGGCCAGAGAACACGTGGTGAGCGACGGCGAGACGCTGCGCGACATCGCTTCGAGCGAGAAAGTCGACCTCGGGTCGTTGATCGACCTGAACCAGATCGACGACCCGTCGATGATTCACGTGGGCCAGGTGGTGCTGCTGCCGGTGGCGGCAACTCAAGCCAACACCAGACCGACACCGGCGGCAACGCCGGCGACGGCCCAGACCCAGGCCGATGCGCCGGGTCAGGCTGCCGCATCGGTGCCCGCTCAGTCGGCGACGCCGCAAGCCGGGAGCGCGCAGGCCGCGGCGGCATCGACGGCGGGCAGCTCCACGCCGACATCGCCCGCGCCATCCGCGACGCCGGCTGCCTCGGTATCGCCAAAGCCGGCCCCGACGCCGTCCCCTGCGCCCAAGCCGGCCGCGCCCGTCAAAACCGTGGCTGTGTCACCCGGCGCGCCGAGTGAGGGACTCGCCGCCGCGGCCGTCAAGCTGCTCGGCGACCCATATGTGTGGGGTGGCTCGACGCCGAGCGGCTTCGACTGCTCTGGGTTCGTCTGGTACGTCGCGCGCCAGTTGAACAAGCAGGTCAGTCGTGGGATGCTCGGCCAGTACAACAGCGGCTCGCACCCCTCGCGCGACGATCTCAAGCCCGGCGACCTGGTGTTTTTCCAGAACACGTGGGCGCCCGGTCTGAGCCACAACGGCGTCTACATCGGCGACAGCAAGTTCGTGAATGCCGCCGACGAGGCCTCGGGGGTCACGATCTCGAACCTGAACAGCGCGTACTGGTCGGCTCACTGGTTCGGCGCGACGCGCTTGCCGTAAATGCCGTAAAGACCGCGGCTCGCGACTCGGGCGCCCCAGGCGTCTATGGATGGGCATGTCCGCGCCGGTGATCGTCGTGTTCGACCTCGACAACACGCTGGTCCACTCGCGGATCGACTTCCTCGGCATCCGCGCCGCGATCATCGACCGCCTGGTCCAGGCTGGTGCCCTGGCCCAGCCGCCGGCCGATCCGCGCAGTCGCGCGATCCCGGAGTGGCTCGACCTGGCCGCCGCGCACGACCCGCGGCTGGCGGCCGAGCTGTGGCAGGTGGTCGACCGCTTCGAACGCGAGGGCATGCTGCACGGCAGCGTCGAAGCGGACGCGCGCCCGACGCTCGACCGACTGCGCGCCGCCGGACTGCGCCTGGCCGTGCTGACCAACAACTCGGTCGGCTCGGCCGAGGCGGCGCTCGACCGCTTCGAACTGCGCGCGCCATTCGATTTGGTCCTGGCGCGCGAGCGGGTCACCGCGCTGAAACCCGCCGGCGACGGCGTCGCGTTGGCGCACAGCACACTTGGCCGCGGCCAGACCTACGTCGTCGGTGACGCTTACCTGGACGGACTGGCGGCCGAACGCGCCGGGGTCGGCGCGAGGTTCATCGGCTTCCGTACCGACGCCACCGACCTGGCTATCCGCCGCGTCACACCCTGGGCTGTGGTCCGGACGTTGGGTGAGCTACCAACCCTCCTGGACGCCTGAACCCCAATTCGGATTTCTGCTCACCCCAAAGGGTGCGGCATTTTAAAAAGGCAGGTCTTCCAGGTCCTCCGCCGAGCCGCCCGAGCCGCCGCTGTCACCGCGCGGCGGGCGACCGCGCCCGTTCGGCGCCTGCGAGCGAGCGTTGGCGCCGGCCCCACCCCTGTCCAGGCTCGAAACCCCCGCCAGCGCCGGCTCGCCCGCCGCCTCGACGTCCGCATCGGGCCCATCCAGGTCGGCGGCGAAGCTGCGCGGCGTCGACGCGCTCTGCACCTCGTCCGCCCACACGTCGAAGCTGACGCGCGGTTCGCCCTCTTTGCTCTGATAGTGGCCGATATCCAGCCTGCCGAGCACCAGCACGCGGTTACCCTTGCCCAACCGCTGGGCGTACTCCAGTTGTCTGCCCGAGACCTTCACGCGGAACCATTCGGTGGTTTCCTGCCGCTCGCGGTCCGGGCCCAGGCGGACCTGGTTGACCGCGACCGAGAACTGCGCGAACTGGGTGCCCTTTTGCGTGAAGCGCACCTCGGGGTCCCCGCCCAGGTTGCCCAGCAACGTCACTCGCAACATCTACTCATCACTCCTCGTTCTTCTTGCGCTGGGGCGGCGCCGCGGGCCGGCGTCGCTTACCCCAACACTGTAGAACACTCGTTCTCTAAATGCAACAATTGTTCTACTGTTAAGATCGGGCGCGTCAGCATGTCTCGACGGACAGCGCCGCTGGTCGCCGCCCCTTCCGCGTCGCCGGCTCCGGCGCGTCTCCCGCTCGACCGACGCCTGATCAAGGGCTTCCTGTCGCTGTACATGCGGCCCTACCACCAGCTGGAGCTCGTCGGCGCCGAGCACATCCCGCCGCGTGGTCCGATCCTCGTCGTTCTGAACCACGCCAGCCTGCTCGACGTGCCCGCGTTGATGGTGCTCGACCCGTTTCCTGACACGGCCACCGTCGTCAAAGTCGAGATGTTCCGCATGCCGGTCGTCGGCTGGTTTCTGCGGCGGTGGGGCGCCATTCCTGTCGAGCGCGACGGGCGCGATTCCAGCGGTATTCGACGCATGCTCGGCGTCTTGCGAGCAGGCGGCGCGCTGGCGGTCGCCGCCGAAGGCACCCGCACGCGGAGCGGCCACCTCGAGGCGATCAACCCCGTCTTTGCGCGCATCGCCGCCAGCGCCGATGTCCCGATCCTGCCCGTCGGCATCGGCGGTTCTTACGCCGCGCTGCCGGCCGGCGCCTTCGTGCCGCGACCCGTCAAGATCCTCGTACGCGTCGGCCCGGTGTTTCGACTCGAGCGCGGCACCGACGCCGACGCGGCCGCGCGCCGCATTCGGTCCGAGATCGCCCGACTGCTGCCGCCCGAGATGCAGCCGCTCGACTGACCGTCTATCTCAAGCCCATCTCGAACTGGCGCCCAATGCTGGCCCAACTGGCCGGCTGACTGGCATGCTGGCGTCGAAACGAATGCGAGACACCCTGGCGCGGCATCCGTGGCGGCTGATTGCTCCGGCAATTGCGCTCGCCGCGTGCGTCGCCGTCGGACTGGTCCTGCTCGTCAGCGGGCGACTTCAGCCGCCGACGCCCGCTGAGCCGCCCCCGCAAGCCGCCGCCAGCGCGCCCGAGCCGACCCTCATCAGTGTCGAAGCCACCGCGCAGGCAACCGAAGCGCTCGCGGAAGTCACGCCCGAGAGCACGCCCGAGCCGTCACCCTTCGCAGGCATCGCCGAACCCGCGCCGCAGCCGCCCGAGCGCGGCGGACCAGTTCACCACACCGTCGCCGAAGGCGAGGTGTTGTGGCAGATCGCCGAGCAATACAACCTGCGGCCCGAAACCATCCTGTGGGCCAACGACATTCAGGACCCCGACCTGCTGCTCATCGGTCAGGACCTGCTGATTCTGCCGACCGATGGCGTGCTGTACACGGTCCGCGCGGGCGATCGGCTGGCCGACGTCGCCAATCGCTACGGGGTCGACCTGCAGGCGATCGTGGACGCCAACCACCTCGACAGTCCCGACCAGATTCAGGCTGGCGTCGACATCTTTCTGCCCGGGGGCCGTCCGCTCAGCGCCACGGCCGCTCCCTCGGCCGATAGCGCCCAGGCGCCTCAAGACGATCAGACCGAGGCGGTGGTGCTGCCCGACAACGTCGACGCCATGCTCAACGCCGGCTGGCTCACGACACGTGGCGTCACCAACCTGTTCAAGACGGCCGACGCCAACAGCGCGCTGCTGCATCAGCTGCCCGGCGCGGCGCCGCTGGAGCGAGTCAGTGGCGTGAGCCACGGGCGCATCCAGGTCCGCGATCCGGGCGATGGTCGAACGCGCCAGGCAATGACTGGCTGGGTGGAGGCCGCCGATCTGGATGTCGGCCGCTCACCAGCGACCCGCTCCCTGCCGCAGGCGTATCCGTCCGACACGGCCATGGACATCAATCACGTCTTCGCCCCGTACCGTTCGCAGCTGGATGGCACCCCCTTCGCCGAGGCCAACTGCGGGCCAACGACGCTTGGCATGGCCCTCGACGCGTTCGGCGTCTCCATCACCCCCCGCCAGCTGCGCTCCGAAGCGCTCGATGCGCAGCACATGTACGGCAACGGTGTCGGCACGCTCATCACCGCGCTGGCGCAGGTCGCGCAGGAACACGGTCTCCAGGCGCTCGATCTGCACGGGGACGACGGCTCCGTAAACCGCTGGAGCCTGGACGACATTCGCGCGCACGTGCGCCTGGGCGAGCCGGTCATCGTCCAGGTGCGCTATCGCTCGCTGCCCGGGCGGGGGGGCGCCTACTACTTTGGCGACCACTACATCCTGGTGACGGGCGTCGTCGGTGACGGCTTTCTGTACAACGATCCGATCGACGTCGACGGCGTGGGCTGGGATCGCGTCATCAGCGGCGCGACGCTAAACGCGGCGATGAACACCAGCGACGCGCGCTACGCGCACGCCGCGGTGGCCATCAGCCACTAGCCGCCAGGCTGTGGTTTACGTCGCGGGCTCGAGCGTGCGACGCATCTCCTCGTACTGCTCGCGGCTGATCTCGCCAGCGGCGTAGCGGCGCCGAAGGATTTCGTCCGGCGTGTGTTCGAACGGGCCGCGCGGCGTCCCGGTGAAGCCGTCGTAGAAGCCACGCCGATAGCCGCGACCGCCCCTGACGACACGCAGGATCACGAACAAGATCAGACCGAAGAACAGCAGGCGCACCAGCAAGCCCATGCCCCAGATGCCAAAGAACCAGGGTCCGACGAACGGCCGGAAGCCGAGTGGACCGAACGGGCCGACCAGACCCCGCCCGAACAGCATGCCGCCACCCCACGACGAGGCAGCCAGCAGCACGACGGCGAGCAGCCCGAGACCAATCCACAGCACGCGAGATGTTGAGCGTTCCATATTTGTGTGTGCCTTTCCTCTTGCTGGTTCTACGCGGCTGCGCGGCCAGGTGTTGCACATGCTTTTCGAGGCACACAACAATCGAAACCGAGAGGACGGACAGCGATGGCAAACGTGGCTTTGATAACAGGCGCCAGTCGAGGGATCGGCGCGGCTATTGCGCAGCGCTTCGCCGCTGGCGGCTTCGCGGTGGGCATCACCGCGCGCACGCAGCACGAGGGCGACCATCGCCTCGAGGGCAGCCTGGACAACACCGCCAGCCGCATCCGTGCCGCGGGCGGAAGCGTGCTGCCGATCACCGCCGACCTCGCCCGGCAGGCGGACCGCGCGCGCATCGTCGAGACCGTCGAGCGCGAGCTCGGACCCATCGACGTGCTGGTCAACAACGCCGCCGTGACGTATTTTGAGCCCGTTCGCGACTTTCCCGAGCGTCACTACCAGGTGATGTTCGACGTGCAGGTCCGCGCCACGTTCGAGCTCGCCCAGCGGGTCCTGCCCGGCATGCGCGAGCGGCACCGCGGCTGGATTCTGAACATCTCGTCGCGGGCAGCGGTGCACCCGGCCGGGCCGCCGTACACCGGCCGCGGCGGGTCGACCGTCTATGGCATGTGCAAAGCGGCTATCGAGCGATTTTCCTCGGGTCTGGCCTCCGAGGTGTACGCCGACGGGATCGCCGTCAATGCCCTGTCACCCTCGGGGTTGGTCCCGACGCCCGGCGTCGTGTTCCACCACCTGACCGACGGCGTCTCCGAGGATCGGCTCGAGGCGCCCGAAGTCATGGCCGAGGCCGCCTATGCGCTGTGCACCGGCGATCCGGCGCGCGTCACCGGCAAAGTGACGTATGCAAAACCTATCCTCGAGGAGCTGGGTGTGCCGGTGCCGCCCTCACCCCCCGCCCTCTCCCAGAGGTAGAGGGAGCCGCCGCTAGCGGGCGGTCCAGCCGCCCTCTCCCAGAGGTAGAGGGAGCCGCCGCTAGCGCGCGGTCCAGCCGCCGTCGACCACCAGCGTGTGGCCGTTCATGTAGTCCGAATCCGACGAGGCCAGGTAGACCGCCGCGGCGGCCACGTCCTCGGCGGAGCCGCGCGCACCCAGCGGGACGATCTGCGCCAGACGATCCGGTGACAGCGCGCCCACGCCGGTACCGCTCATCTCCGGCGCGGTGTCGCCCAGGATCTCCATCGAGTTCTGCCGCAGGCTGGTGGCGATCGAGCCGGGGCAGATCGCGTTGACACGAATGCCCAGCGGCCCGTATTCGCAGGCCAGCTGACGGGTCAGGCCAACGATCGCGTGCTTGGACATCGTGTACGTGCAGCCGCCGCCCATCGCCACCAGGCCGGCGACCGACGCCATGTTGATGATCTTGCCGCGACCGGCCGGCACCATCTCCGCCAGCGCGCGCTTGCAACCGAAAAATACGCCACGCACGTTGATGGCCATGACCTGGTCGAACAGCTCGAACGACGTATCCAGGCAGGTGGCGTAGCCGTCCAGCACGCCGGCGTTGTTGACGATCACGTCCAGCCGACCGAGCTGCTGGATGGTCTCGGACACCAGCCGGTCGACCGCATCCCAGTCGCGCACGTCCGTCGGCACGAAGATGGCGCGACCGCCGGCGCGCACGATGGCGGCCTCGGCGGCTTCGCCGCGCGGTTCGGAGAATTCGCCAATCGCGACGGCGGCCCCGTCACGCGCGTAAGCAGTGGCGATCGCCAGACCGTTGCCAGAGCCGGCGCCGGTCACCACGGCGACTCGCCCATCCAGGCGACCCATGGCGCGATGTTAGGTGTCCAGTAGCCTGCAGTTGAATGGTCGACTCGCTCGGGCGCATTACCGCGGAGGTGGTCGCTTGCCGCAAGTGTCCGCGACTGGTCGCGTGGCGCGAGCAAATCGGACGCGAAAAGCGAGCAGCCTTTCGCGAGGACGACTACTGGGCCCGACCCATTCCAGGCTTTGGCGATCCGCATGCGTCGCTGCTGCTGGTGGGTCTGGCACCGGCGGCGCACGGGGGCAATCGCACCGGGCGCATCTTCACGGGCGATCGCTCGGGCGACTGGCTGTTCGGGGCGCTCTACCGAGCGGGCTACGCGAACCAGCCGACCAGCGTCAACCGCGACGACGGCTTGCGGCTCATCGGCGCGTACATCTCGGCATGCGTGCGCTGCGCGCCGCCGGCCAACAAGCCAACGCTGTTGGAGCGCGACACCTGCCTGCCGTATCTCGCGCGCGAGCTGCGCCAGCTCAGTGGAGTCAAGGTCATCGTCTGCCTGGGGAAATTCGCCTACGACGGCGTGGCCCAGGTCCTCCACCTCAAACGCCGGCCGGCGTTCGGCCACGGCGTGGAGGCCCCGCTCCCGGACGGGCGCACCATCGTCTGCTCCTTTCACCCGTCGCAACAAAACACGTTCACGGGCAAGCTCACCCTGGCGATGTTCGACGCGGTGTTTGAAAGGGCACGCCAGTTGTCGTGAAGAACCGCGAGGTCGCCAACGCCCTGCGCGAGCTGGCCGACAGCATGGAGCTTCTCGGCGAAGACCGCTACCGGGTGGCCAACTATCGCGACGCGGCCACGCGCGTCGAGCACCACTACGAGCCAATCGAGGACATGGCCGCCGAGCATCGCGTCGAACAGTTGCATGGCGTGGGCAAGTCGATTGGCGCCAAGATCGTCGAGTACCTGGACACCGGCACGCTGGCCGCCATCGAGGAGCGCCGCCCGCGCGTCCCCGAAGCCGCGTTGCGCCTGATGCAGGTACCCGGTATCGGACCCAGGCGGGCGATGCAGTTCGCCCAGGAGCTGAACGTGCGAACCATCGGCGACCTGCAGGCCGCGCTCGACAGCGGTCAGATTGCCGCCCTGCCCCGGCTCGGCGAAAAGATAGCCGACGCACTGCGCCAGGAGCTCCAGCGGCTGGACGCCCGCTCGCAGCGCTTGCCGCTGGCGATAGCCTTGCCGGCCGCCGAGGAAGTCATCCGCCAGTTGCAGGCGTGCCCGGCGGTGGAATCGATCGCGCCGGCGGGCAGCATCCGCCGCTGGAAGGAGACCACCGGCGACATCGACATCCTGGTCGCGTCGACCGATCCGCTCGCGGTCATCGCCGCCTTCACCTCGCTGCCGCTGGTGAAACGCGTCCTGGGCGCGGGAGACACTCGGGCCTCGATCGTCAGCGTCGCCGACGTCCAGATCGACCTGCGCGTGGTGGCACCTGAGGCAATTGGCGCGGCGCTGCAGTACTTCACCGGCTCGAAGGAGCACAACGTCGCGCTGCGCGCGCTCGCCGTACGCAAGGGCCTGAAGATCAACGAGTACGGCGTCTTTCCCGTCGACGACGACTCGCGCAATCTCGGCAGCCGTACCGAGACCGAGGTGTACGCCGCCGTCGGCCTGCCCTGGATTCCGCCCGAGCTGCGCGAAGGCGCGGGCGAGCTCGTCCTCGCCCGTACGGGCACGCTGCCGCGGCTGGTGGAGCTTGCCGATATTCGCGGCGACCTCCATCTTCACACCCGACTCACGGACGGCTCGAGCACGATCGCCGAAATGGTCGCGGCCTGCGCTGCACGGGGTTACGAGTACATGGCCATCACCGACCACAGCCAGGCGCTGGGCGTCACTGGTGGCCTCACGGAAGATGAGCTGCGCGTCGAGCACGAACAGATCCGCGCCTTGCAGTCGCAGCATCCGTCGATGCGCCTGTTGTGCGGCGTCGAGGTGGACATCCACATTGACGAACGGCTGGACTGCAGCGACGCGTTTCTCGAATCGTGCGACGTGGTCGTGGCTTCGATCCATTCGGCATTGCAAAAACCGCGTGACGTGCAGACGTCGCGGCTGATCGCCGCCATCGAGAACCCGCACGTGGACGCCATCGCGCATCCGACCGGGCGGCTGCTGGGCAAGCGACCCGGCTACGAGATCGATCTCGGCGCGGTGCTGGACGCGCTGGCGCGCACGGGTACGGCCATCGAGGTGAGCGGCCAACCGCAGCGACTCGATCTGGACGCCGACGGCATTCGCGCCGCCATCGATCGGGGTGTCCTGCTGCTCCTGAACACCGACTCGCATGCCGCCGACCAGGTCAGCGGCTTGATGCGCTACGCGGTCGGTACCGCGCGGCGTGGCGGGGCGACCGCCGACAGCATCGTCAACACGCGCGACCTCGACGGCCTGCTGCGGTGGCTGAACCGATAAACCTACCGAAAATACTGGCCCGGCCTCTACCAGGGCGGAGGATGGCCCCTGGTTTCGGGGTGTCTAGAGTTGTGGCATGGCTACAGAGCTCACCTCTTTTTCGAACCAGCTCGCCGACGCGGTGCAGTCGGCGGGCGCCTGGACCGTTCGAGTCCAGGCGCGCCGGGGACCGGCCGCCTCAGGCATCGCCCTCGCCGCCGACCTGGTCCTGACTGCCGACCACGTCGTCGATCCTTCTCGCGAAGACTCGATTCGCATCGGCCTGCCGGATGGCTCCGAGGTTGGCGGCTCGGTAGTCGGCCGCGATCCGGCCACCGACATCGCCATCTTGCGCGTCGCCTCGGGGAGCCTCACGCCCGCCACGCCAGGCGCGGACGAACCGCGCACCGGCGGCCTCGCCGTCGTCATCGGCCGCCCGGGCAGCCAGCTGAACGCCAGCCTCGGCCTGATCACCGGCATGGCCGGTCCAACACGCACGCGCCGCGGCGGGATGCTGGAGCGCTTCATCATGGTTGACGCCGTGATGTACCCCGGCTTTTCGGGCGGACCACTGGTGGACACCGAGGGCCACGTCCTGGGCATGATCACCAGCGGCCTCGGCTTCGGCGGACCCGCCGTCGCGCTCCCCTGGTCGCTGGTCACCCAGGTCGCCGAGACACTCAAGACGCACGGCAAGGTTGCCCGCGGCTATCTCGGCATCGGCAGCCAGCCGGTGACGCTGTCGGCCCAGGCGAAGGAACTGGCTGGCGGACAGGAACGCGGGCTGCTCGTCATCCAGGTCGCCGAGGGCGGACCGGCCGCGACCGGCGGCGTGCTGCAGGGCGATATTCTCGTCAAACTGGATGGAAATCCGATCGGCAATGCGGATGACTTGCAGGGACTGCTCAGTCCGAACCGCGTGGGGAGCAGCGTGACCGCATCCGTGGTGCGCGGCGGCGAGCTGCGCGACGTGAGCGTAACGGTCGGCTCGCGCGAGTGATGATGCCGTGGCCGTCGTGACCGTCGTCGCCGGCTTGCCGAGCGTCCGGCTCGGTCTGGCCGACATGCTCTCGAGCCACGGCCACAGCGTGCTTGCCGAGGACGAGCCGAACGACGGCGCGACGGTATGGGTGCTCGATTCGCCGAGTGTGCCCGCGCTGGATGCTGTGATGGCCCAGCGCTACTCGGATACGCCCCGCTCGGCGGTGGTGCTCTCCGACGAGGCGGGGATGGCCAATCAACTGGCGCGTGCCGGGCTGCGCGGCTGGGCTTGCCTGGCGCGCGACGCGGACGCCGATCAACTGGACCTGGCTGTCCGCTCGGCGGAGGCGGGCCTGGTGCTGCTGGACCTGCCTCTGGCCGCCACGTCGCTGGCTCTACCGGCGCTGGCGGCTGGCACGGCCGAGAGCATGGAGCCGCTCACCGCGCGCGAGCTGCAGGTGCTGCAGCTTGTGGCCCAGGGGCTGCCGAACAAGGGCATCGCGCGCCGACTGGGCATCAGCGAAAACACGGCCAAGTTCCACGTGGCGTCGCTGTGCGGCAAGCTGGGAGCCTCGAGCCGCACCGAAGCCGTGACCCTCGCCGCGCGGCGGGGCCTGATCCTGCTCTGATCCGGGTCTGAGCCGCTCGCGCCCTCAGGCGACGCGGCTGGCGACGCCCACCGCTTCGGCGTGGACTGCCGCCGGCGCCTCCGCCAGCAGCGGATCGGCGCCTGGCCGTCCGATCGGCTGGTAGAAGAAGCCGCGCGCCACCATCTCGCTCGGGTCGTACAGGTTGCGACCGTCCACCAGCAGCGGGTAGCGCATCGAGTGTCGCACCCGTTCCAGGTCCAACCGGCGGAACTCACTCCACGGCGTCAGCAGGATCACCGCCTCGGCGTCCTCGGCGACCGCGTACGCGTCCTTGCACAGCTCGACGCCAGGCAGAATCGAGCGCGCCGCGTCGTTGGCCGCCGGATCGAACGCCTTGACGCGTGCTCCTTGCGACTGCAGCAGGTGGATGATCTCGACTGCCGGCGATTCGCGCAGGTCGTCCGTGTTCGGTTTGAAGGCCAGTCCCAGCACGCCAATGGTGCGGTCTTCGATCGAACCCAGCGTGCCGCGCACCTTCTGCAGCACCAGGCGCCGCATGTCGCGGTTGATCTCCATCACCGCGCGCAGCAGCTGTGGGTGAGCACCCGACATGCTGGCCATGTGCGCCAGGGCTTTGACGTCCTTGGGGAAGCACGAGCCGCCGTAACCCACGCCAGCGTCCAGGAACTCGGGGCTGATGCGCCGGTCCAGGCCCATGCCGCGCGAGACCTCCTTCACGTCGGCGCCCAGCCGCTCGCAGATGCTGGCGATCTCGTTGATGAAGCTGATCTTCGTCGCCAGGAAGGCGTTCGAGGCGTACTTGATCATCTCGGCGGTGCGGATGTCGGTCTTGATGATGGGCATTTCAGGCTGCAGGTCGCGATACAGACCCGCGACCCGATCGATCGCCTCGGGGTCCGTCCCACCCAGCACGACGCGGTCCGGATGGCGGAAGTCGTCCACCGCCGAGCCCTCGCGCAAAAACTCGGGATTGCTGACCACGCGGAAGCGCGCGCCCGAGCCGTTGCTGGCGCGTTCGAGAGCCGGCAGCATCCAGTCGCCCGTGCCGATCGGCATCGTGCTCTTGTTGACGACGATCAGGCTGCGCTCGGAAGGCGTGTGCTCGCCCAGGCTGTGGGCGGCGGCCTTGACCTGGCTCATGTCCGCTTCGCCTTCGATGCCCGAAGGCGTGCCGACGCAGACGAACGCAAACTCCGCTTTGCTGAGTCCTTCGACATAGTCGAGCGTGAAGCGCAGCCGGCCGGCTTTGATGTTCTGAACGACGACTTCTTCCAGGCCCGGCTCGTAGATCGGTAGCTGGCCGCGTGCCAGCCGCTCGACTTTGCCAGGATCAATGTCGATGCCCACGACCTGATTGCCCAGCTCCGCGAAGCAAGCGGCGGTGACGAGCCCAACGTAATTGGTGCCGATGACGGCGATGATGGCCATTACTCTGGAGTGTAAGTAATCGCTGCCGTAAACACGGGGGCAGCCCGGTTGATTATCGGTTGAGCGGCCTCGGGGAGTGTCAGGCGGCGCGCAGCGCCTGCTGAACGCGACTCACGCCCTCATGGAGCTGGTCCATGCCGAGCGCGTAGGAGAACCGCACGAATCCGGGCGTCCCAAACGCTTCGCCGGGCACGGTGACCACCAGCGCGTCATCCAACAGGTACGCGCACAGCTCGGACGACGACGACACCACGCGCCCCTTCGGGCCCAGCGGCTTGCCGAGCAACCCGCGCACATCTGGGAACACGTAAAAGGCGCCGTCGGGCTCGCCGCACACCAGGCCGTCGATGGCCGACAGGCCGTTCACGATCGCGTCGCGCCGCTGGCGAAAGACGCCGACCATCTCGTCGACCGTGGCCTCCACGGCGGCCTGACCCTGCAGGGCGTACGTCGCCGCGCGCTGGGTAATCGATGACGGGTGGCTCGTGAGGTGGCTCTGGACGGCCGAGGCCATCTCGACCAGCTCCGACGGACCGACCAGCCAGCCCAGTCGCCAGCCGGTCATCGCGTAGGCCTTCGAGACGCCATCCACGATAAAGCTGCGCCCGGCCATTTCCGGCGCGGCACGCAGCCAGCGGCCGACGGGCACGTAGCTGATGCGCGCGTAGATTTCGTCGACGACGACGGCCACGTCCCGGTCGGCAAGCACTTCCGCCAGCGCCGCGAGCTCCGCGTCGCTGTAGACCGCGCCGGTGGGATTGCTGGGCGTGCACAACACCAGCGCGCGCGAGCGGTCGGTGAGGTGCGAGCGCAGGTCTTCGGGCGTGAGCTTCCAGGACGGGGCGGAGGTCGGAATGGCCACCGGGCGGGCGCCGGCCATCTTGGCCTGCTCCGCATAGCTGACCCAGTACGGCGCGGGCAGCAGCACTTCGTCGCCCGGATCGCACAGGACCTGCATGGCAATGAACAGCGCCTCTTTGGCACCGCTGGTGGCAATGACCTGGTTCCAGGTGAACGGCACGCCGGTCATCTCGGCCGTCCGCTCGGCGACCAGTTTTCTCAACGCCGGGTCACCGCTGACCGTGGTGTAGTGCGTCGCGTCGTCGACCAGTGCCAGGTTAGCCGCGTCCTTGACAGGCTCGGGTGTCGGAAAGTCGGGTTCCCCCACGCCGAACGAGATGATGGGTTGTCCGGCGGCTTTGAGGGCTTTGGCGCGCGCATCGAGCGCCATCGACGCCGACGCCTCGATGTGTCGGGCGCGCTCGCTCCCGCTGAGCCCGCGCCGGGTGCTCGACGTCATCGATCAGGCGACGTCGAGGACGACGAGACGTTCGGGACCATTGGGCGTTTCGGCGGTGACCTCTTCGTCCTTCTTGCGGCCGACGAGCGCGCGGCCGATCGGCGACTCCTCAGAGATGCGACCGCGGCGTGGATCAGCTTCGGCGGGTGACACGAGCATGTACGACGCCTCTTCACCGTCTTCGTGGCGCAACTTCACCCTGGCACCCAGTCGAATGATCCCATCGCGCGAGGAGTTCTCCTCGATCGGCTCGGCGGCGGCCAGCAGCGCTCGTAATTCGCCAATCCGCCCTTCAAGCAGGGCCAGGGCGTCCATGGCGTCGCGCAGGTCGAGGTTTTCGGCCGGATCGTTGCCACCGGCTCGGGCGTCGCCGAGTCGGGAGGAAACCGTCGGCAACTCGGCTTCCAGTCGGGCGAGCTCCTCTTCTAGCTCGCGCCGACCTTCTGGCGTCAGTCGCACCGTCAGTCGTGCCACGGGGCTGGAATGCTACTCCCTTGTCGAGGTTCCTGCCACATACGGCACGCAACGTGCCAAATTGGGTCGGCGTGCTGGACCCCAAGATGCCGATCGTGGTCATGGACCACGTGACCCGCCGCTACGACGACCTCGCCGCCGTCGACGACGTGAGCCTGGAAGTTCCGCGCGGCACCATCCTGGGAGTCATCGGTCCGAGTGGGTCAGGCAAAACCACGCTGATCCGCATGCTCACCGGCACCCTCGCGCCCAGCGAGGGTGACCTGTCGGTGCTGGGCGAGCACCCGCGCAAGTTCAGACGGCAAACCCGCGAAAAGCTCGGGTACATGCCCCAGCATTTCGTCCTGTATGACGAGCTGACGGCCCGCGAGAACGTCTCGTTCGTCGCCTCGCTGTTCGGGTTGCTGTGGCCAAAGCGCGGCAGGCGCGTCAGACAGCTGCTGGAACTTCTGGACCTGTGGGACGCGCGTAACCGCCGCGCCAAACAGCTTTCGGGCGGCATGCAGCGCCGACTCGAGCTTGCCTGCGCCATGGTCCACGATCCGGTGCTGCTGTTCGTCGACGAGCCGACCGCCGGCATCGATCCCATGCTGCGCGAGACCGTCTGGAACGAGTTCCGACGCCTGCGCGACGCGGGGCGCACGCTGGTGGTGACGACCCAGATCGTCAGCGAAGCCGCCTATTGCGACTCGATCGCCGTGCTTTCCCACGGCGCACTGATCGCCCTCGCGTCGCCCGAGGACCTGCGGCGGAGAGCCTCGGGCGGCGACGTCATCGAGATCAAGACCACGGCCGCCTTCGACGGCGTGACCCTGGACGGGCTGCCCGGCGTGCGTGAGATTCGCCAGCACGCCCCACGCGAGATACTGGTCATCACCGACGACGCCGCCACCACCACGCCGAGGGTGGTCGAGGCGATTCAGTCCGCGGGCGGCACGGTCGTCTCGAGCAGCGAGTATCGACCGACCTTCGACGAAGTCTTCTCGCGCCTGGTCACGCAGGCCGAAGAGTCGCAGGACGGCGCAGAACAGGGAAAGGGGGTTGGAGTTGCGGAAGCTGAAGCAAAGCGTGACGGAGCTGTTCCTCGGGCTGCTTAAGGTCTGGACGCGAACAACTGCCTTTGTCGGCAAAGACGTCATCGAGGTCATTCGACAGCCGGGTGCGCTGTTCAGCCTGATCTTCGGCCCGTTCCTGATCATGGGCCTGTTCGGACTGGGATACAGCGGTCAGTATCGTCCGCTGACTACGGTGCTGGTCATCCCTGCCGACTCCAACCTGCCGCGCGACCCGGCCTACTACCAGCCATACCTGGGCCAATCAATCACCCTGACGCAGATCACCGACGACGTCAACGCGGCGCGCCAGCAGCTGCAGGACCAGAAGATCGACCTGCTGATCATTGCGCCCGACAACGTCGAGCAGAACTTTATGAGTGGCCAGCAGTCTTCAATTGACATCGAATACAACGAGCTGGACCCGGTTCGCGACAACTACGCGCGTTTCGTAGCGGATCGCCAGGTCCAGCAGCTCAATCAGGCCATCGTCCAGCAAGCCGTCGCCTCGGGCGAGCAGTACGTCGTGCAGTCGACCGGCAGTCAGCCACCGACGCCGATTTCTCCCGAGGTAATCGCGGCGCCAACCCGTCCCGACACCAGGAACCTGGCGCCGATCAGCCCCAACGTGGTGGCCTTTTTCGCTCCAGCCGTGCTGGCGCTGGTGCTCCAGCACATGGGCGTGACGCTGACCGCCCTGTCACTCGTGCGCGAGCGCTTGAGTGGCGCCATGGATATCTTCCGCGTCGCACCGGTGCGCGCGCTCGAGATCCTGGTCGGCAAATACCTGGCGTACATGTTTTTCTGCCTGGCGATTGCCGCCCTGATTGGCGTCCTGCTCGTCGGCGTGCTGCACATGCCGATGCTGGGCGACCCGGCCAACGTGGCAATCGTCGTGGTGCTGCTGTCGTTCGCGTCGCTGGGCCTCGGGCTGTTGATCTCGACGCTAGTCGACTCCGAGCGAGCGGCGGTTCAGTTTTCGATGCTGGTGTTGCTGGCATCGGTCTTTTTCAGCGGCTTCGTCTTGCCGCTGGATCAGTTCCTCGCACCACTGCGCTACGCCGCCTACACGCTGCCGGTGACGCACGGCATTCAGCTCCTGCAGGACTACATGCTGCGTGGCACCACCAACGAGGGCTGGGAGCTGTATGCGCTGGCCGCCATTGGCGTGGTGCTCTTCCTGTTGACGAGCGTCACCGTGCGGCGGAACCTGCGTTCGGCGTAGTAAGTCACCTCTCCCGAAGGGAGCCCTCACCCCGACCCTCTCCCAGAGGGAGAGGGAGGTATTACGGTCTGGTCACATATCCGCCGTCTTCCAGGTACCTGGCGATGGCGGCGGCGGTGACCGCGTGGCCGTACGCGGTGAAGTGCGTATCGATCCTCAAGTACAGGTTTGCCCGATCGGGCATGGACCGGAACTCTGGCAGCAGGTCCAGCATTGGCACCCGATCGGCGGCCGCCACGCCAGCGAGGTCGCGCTGCGGCCGATCCCAGTCCACCTCGTCGTCGGTAAACCGGTAGTTCGCCATCGTGCGCGCGTGCATCTCGTCGTCGAACTGACTCATGTCCGGGATGGACACCAGCACCAGCGGCGCACCGACTGACGCTGCCGTGTCGCGCGCCTGGCCCAGATAGCGACCGAACAGCGGCCAGGCGACGTCGAGCCAATAGGTATGGGGAATGTTGCGCAGGATGGTCCACTCGAAGCTGGTCAGGTTCAGCCGCTCCTGCTCGGTCGTCAGCGGCGTGGCGCCAGGCGCGGTCGAGACGCTCGGGTCGATTGGCTCGCCGAAGAGCTTGCCCATGAGCATGGACTCGTCGCGCAGCCCGTCCCAGAGCGCGTGCGCTCGCTGACGCCAGCCAATCGCCGCCGGCGGAGGCGGCGGAGCCACCTGACCGCTGTTCTGGTCGTTGCCGACTGGTTCTGGCAAGGGTTGCGACGGGTCCCATGCGGCAGGCGGCGGCGGGCCGGGCAGGTTGTTGCGCGGGAACCACGAGCCGCTGTCTTCGACGAGCTTCGCCGCGTCGAGACCCCAGGTCATCCCTTTCGGGTGCTCCGGCGCATCGCGATATCCCGCCGCGGTGGCCAGCACGTTTTCCGAGACATCGTTGCCGAGGAACGCGGCGAGCACGACCAGGTCGGGTTGCAGGCGGGCGAGGTCCTCGCGGAGCAGCCCGCTTTCGTTGTATTCCGTGTAGCCGCCGACCCCCGCGTTGACGACCCGCACGTTGGTGTAGCCCGCGTCGCGCAGCTGTTTTTCCAGCGCCGCCGGGAAGGTCTGCTCGTACGCCACCTGGCCGCCGACGGTGTAGCTGTCGCCCAGCACGACGATTCGGAATTCACCCGCGGGCTTCGAGCCGCTGGCTGACAGCTCGGGTCCGACCATGCCCAGCGAGTTGGTCTTCAGAACGCCGTCGTATTCGGAGGTCTTGAGTCGGACGCAGGTGTTGGGCCGCATGACGTAGCCCGCCACCGGGTCCACCAGATACAGCCCCTTCTGGTTCTGGAGCTGCGTCCCAGCGCCGACACATTGCAAGCCCGCCAGGTTGTTGGCGTGCAGGTCGGCGACGCGCAGGCCAATTTCGCTGGCGGCCGCCGCGAACACGAGCGCCGCGCCGATCAGCACGATCGCCTGCAGCCAGGGAAAGCCGCCTGTCGCTTGTGGGTGCATTCGCGGCGGTGGGCCGCGGAGCGGTGGATGGTCGGTGCGGACGACGCGGAGAGCCACGCTTTGGCGCATAGCGTAAGTCCCGTGCCGTCACGCGCGAAACGTTTGGCGCGTAAAGATCACATGACGCCCACTCTCCAGGCGGGTTGACTCATGTATCCTCGCCCCAAATGGATCGGGTGTCTCGCTCTCGACCGCGCCGCAATGTCGGTACGCAGGTCGCCGATCGCATGTCCGTCTCGAGCGACCTCGTTTACCTGGTGTGGCGCCACAAACTGTTCTGGATGGTGCCGCTGCTGCTGGCGCTGATCATCCTTGCCGCGCTGGTGGTCCTGGAAGCGACGCCGATCGGACCGCTGCTGTATCCCGTCTTCTAGTGTTCGGCTGGCTGCTCGAAGTCTGGAAGGCGTATGCGCATCGCGCTGCCAGCTACCAGACGCGGGTGCTGCTGACGCTGGTGTACCTGGTCGTCCTCGGGCCCGCGGCGTTCATCGCGCGGCTGTTCGGCGCTCGATTGATGGACCTGTCGCCGACCGGCGGCTCCACGTGGCTGGAACGACCGACCGCGGATAAGTCCGTGGCTGCCCTGCGGCGCCAGTTCTGATCGGCGTTGAACATCCTCGGCCTGTCCTGCTTCTACCACGATGCGGGCGCCTGCCTGCTGCGCGACGGCGAGCTGATCGCCGCCGCCGAGGAGGAGCGTTTTTCGAGGTTGAAGCACGACGCCAGCCTGCCCTTACGGGCTGCCAACTACTGCCTCGAAGCCGCGGACCTGTACGCCGACGACCTGGACTACGTCATCTTCTACGAAAAGCCGCTGCTCAAGTTCGAGCGCATCGTGGCCGGCTACGCCGCGACCCACCCGCGCTCGCGCGTCGCCTTCGTCAGGGCCATGCAGGCCTGGCTGAGTCAGAAGCTGTGGGTCCGCGGCCAGATCCGCGACGCGCTTGGCTTCGACGGTGAAATCCTGTTCGGCGAGCATCACGTCTCACACGCCGCGAGCGCCTTTTTCCCTTCGCCTTTCGACCATGCGGCGGTGCTGACCGCCGACGGCGTCGGCGAGTGGGCCACCACGACTATCGGCCTCGGCCACGATCTCGACCTGGAGGTCTCCCACGAGATTCGCTACCCGCATTCGCTGGGACTGCTGTACAGCGCGTTCACCGCGTACCTAGGTTTCGAGGTCAACGAAGGCGAATACAAGGTGATGGGCATGGCGGCGTACGGTCGACCGACCTGCGTCGACAAGGTTCGCAAGTTGATCGATCTCGCCGAGGACGGCAGCTACCGATTGAACCTGGGCTATCTGGCCTACCAGCACGGTCTGCGCTCGATCGACCAGGCCTTCGTCGAGCTGTTTGGTGCGCCACGCGACACCGGCGCCGACCTGGACCAGCGCCACGCGGACATCGCGGCCAGTATTCAGGCGGTTACGGAAGACGCGCTGCTCGGGCTGGCGCGGCGGGCGCGCGCGCTCAGCGGCAGCGAGAACCTGTGCATGGCCGGCGGCGTCGCGCTGAATGTCCTGGCCAACGCGCGCATTCTGCGCGAGTCGGGTTTTCGGCGGGTGTGGATTCAGCCCGCGGCGGGCGACGCGGGCGGCTGTCTTGGGGCGGCGACGTACCTGTACCACACCGTGCTGCGCCAGCCGCGGCGGCTGCGCATGGACACGGCCTACCTCGGGCCGTCGTTCGGGAACGCGGAGATTCACGAGTTTCTGCAGCGGGAAGGCGTGTCCTACACCGTGCTCGAGGACGACGCCATCGCGCCCACGGTCGCCCGCCTGATCGCCGGCAACGAGGTGGTCGGCTGGTTCCAGGGCCGCATGGAGTTCGGCCCACGCGCGCTCGGCGCCCGCAGCATCCTGGCGAATCCGACCGATCCGTCGACCAAAGACACCCTGAACGCCAAGATCAAGCACCGCGAGGCGTTCCGCCCGTTCGCCCCCTCGACGCTGGTGGAAGCCGCCTCGACGTACTTCGACTTTGGCGCGCCAACGGGCGACGTGGAGAGCCCGTTCATGCTGCTGACGGCGCGCGTGAAGCCTGACAAGCAGCATCTGCTGCCAGCGATTACCCACCTGGACGGCACCGCTCGCGTGCAGACGGTTAGCCGCGCGCAGAACCCGCTGTACTACGCCGTGATCGAGGAGTTCGGCAAGCTGACGGGGGTGCCCGTGCTGGTCAACACCTCGTTCAACGTCAATGGTGAGCCGATCGTGTGCACACCGTCGGAAGCATTCAATTCTTTTGCGCATACGGACATGGACTATCTGGTGATGGGCAACGCGCTGGTGCCCGCCAGCTCGAAGCGCAAACTGGGCGCCTACCCCGGTCGCGCACAGGTCCACGACGGCGTCGAGGTCGTGGTCTGAAAATTTCGTTCGGCAAAAAGCTCTCCGCCGTGCTGGTGCCGTGGGTCTTCCTGGTCGTCTTCGCGGCGCTGTACGTGACACTGGCCCTGCCCCGCGTCCGCGACGGCCACCCGCTGGCCATCTGCCTGGGCGCCTTCGTCGCCCTGGTCTTCGCGGTGTTCCTGGTGGCCGCGATCACGTTTTCGCGCGACGTGGTGCTCGACCGCTGGCCTCAGAAGCTCTGACCGCCGATGCGGGCCATGCTCTTGCGCGCGGCACGCACCCCGCTCGAGACGAGCGAAGTCGACCTGCCTGCACCCACTGAGCGGCAACTCCTGCTCCAGGTCAGGGCATGTGGCGTGTGTCGCACCGACCTGCACATTGTCGACGCCGAGCTGGATCGGCCGAAGCTGCCGCTGGTGCTCGGTCACGAGATCGTGGCCACCGTCGTCGAGCGTGGGGCGGCGGCGCGGCAGTTCGAGGTGGGCGAACGTGTCGGGGCTCCGTGGCTGGGGTGGACGGATCAGACGTGCCGCTACTGTCTGCGGGGGCAGGAGAACCTGTGTGACGCGGCGCTGTTCACCGGCTACACGCTGGACGGGGGTTATGCGGAGTACGTTGCCGCCGACGAGCGCTACTGCCTGCGATTGCCGGCGAAGTATGGCGACGCGGAGGCGGCCCCGCTGCTGTGCGCCGGACTGATCGGCTATCGAACCTATCGCCTGGGCGGCGAGTCGGCCGAGCGCATCGGGATCTACGGCTTCGGCGCCGCGGCGCACATCGTGGCGCAGGTGGCGGTGCACGACGGGCGACGGGTTTTTGCCTTCACCCGGCCCGGGGATACCGCCACCCAGGACTTCGCGCGCCGGCTCGGCGCGGTCTGGGCCGGCGGCTCCGACGCGTTGCCGCCTGAGCCGCTCGACGCGGCGTTGATCTTTGCGCCGGTCGGGGAGTTGATGGTCGCGGCGCTGCGAGCCACGGCCAAAGGTGGTGTGGTGGTCAGCGGCGGCATCCACATGAGCGACATTCCGGCGTTTGCGTACCGGCTGCTGTGGGAGGAGCGCGCGATGCGTTCGGTGGCCAATCTCACCCGCCAGGATGGCATGGAGTTCATGGCGGTGGCCGAGCGGGTACCGATCCACACCTCGGTGGAGTCGTTTGCTCTGGACGAGGCGAATCAAGCCCAGGAGCGGCTGCGCCACGGCCAGGTGCGCGGCGCGGCGGTGCTCATTCCGTGACCCCCCTCACCCCGACCCTCTCCCAGAGGGAGAGGGGGATCGCTCGAAAACGATAGCTTCGGGGTCTGCACAGGACTACCATCTGGGGTGATGGCCGTCGTTGGCGTCGCCGACCTCGGCGCGGAAGTTGGGCTCGATTTTCCCAATCTGTATTCGGGCCACCGCGTCTACTCGTCCGAGGAGGCGCCCCGGATTCCGCTGGACGAGATCCCGTCGCGCGTCCGGACAGCGCTGCAGCCGATTCTGGTGCGGGTGGCGCTCGACGCGCGGGTCGCGATCACGGCCGGCAGTCGCGGTATCGCCAACATGCCGGTCATCCTGCGCGCGTGCGGCGAGGCGATCCGTGATGCGGGCGGCGACCCGTTCGTCATGCCGGCGATGGGCAGCCACGGTGGCGCGACCGCCGATGGCCAGCGCGACGTGCTGGCCGGCTACGGCATCACCCGCGAGAGTGTCGGGATGCCGGTCATCTCCAGCATGGAGGTCCAGCAGATCGGCTGCGTCGACGAGATGCCGGTCTTCATGAGCACCACTGCTCTGGAGGCGGACCGAGTGCTGCTGGTCAACCGCGTCAAGCCGCACACCGACTTCCACGGACCGATCGAGAGCGGCCTGGCCAAAATCTGCGCGATCGGGCTGGGCAAGCAGCGCGGCGCGCAGGCCATCCACAGCTACGGCACGCGCGGTCTGGTTGAGCTCATGCCGCGCGCCGCGCGGTGCATCATCGACAAGACAGAGAAGGTGCTCGGCGGACTTGGCATCCTTGAAAACCCCCTCGAGGAGACCGCCGACCTGCAGTTTGTGGAGCCGGAGGGCATCGGCCTCGGGGCGGAGGAGGCGCTGCAGGCGAAGGCCAGAGAGATGATTGGCGTGCTGCCGTTCGAGGCGCTCGACGTGCTGATCGTCGATCAGATGGGCAAGAACATTTCGGGCACCGGCATGGATACCAACGTGCTCGGCCGCATGTTCGTGCCCGGTGTAGCCGAAGACCCGCACACGCGCATCACGGCCGTCGTGGTCCTGGGTCTGACCGAGGAGAGTCACGGCAACGCGGTGGGCCTGGGTCTGGCGGACTTCACCACTGAAGCCTTCGTCGAAAAGATCGATTGGCACGCGACGTACATGAACAGCTACACGTCGGGCACGGGCGGGCTGCTGCGCGGCCGATTGCCGACCGTGCTGCGGAACGATCGCGCGGCGATCGCGACGGCCATACGCATGTGCGGACAGCCCAATCCGACGCGATTGCGCGTGGCGCGAATCAAGAACACGTTGCAGGTGGCGCACGTCCAGTTCAGTTCGAGCCTGCTCGAGGATGCGGACCGCGGGCACGTGGAGGTGACCGGCGCGCCACAAGCGATGCAGTTCGACACCGCGGGTCGACTTCTGTAGCTCGACTGCTGATCCTGGCTGACGACTTCACCGGCGCGTGCGACGCGGCCGGCGCATTCGGCGGCCACTACCCGACGCGGGTGATCACGCGCGCCGCGAACGGTTGGCCGTCGGGCGTCGAGGTCCTCTCGGTGGACCTCGACGCCCGCGAGCGGTCGAACGCGGATGCTGCCAGCCTCATCTCGAACGCCATCCAGCAACTGGGCGCCGGCGACGCGGACTACCCCGTGTTCATCAAAATCGATTCCACGCTGCGCGGGCCGATCGCCGGCCTCGTCGAGGGTGCGCTCGCGGCAACTGCCAGATCCCTGGCCGTCGTGGCGCCGGCGTTCCCCGAGCAGGGCCGCTCTATCCGCCATGGTCGGCTGGTCGTCGATGGTCACCTCGGGCCGAGCGTGGCGGACCTGCTTGGACGGCTGGAGCACGTCGTCGTCGATGCCGACGGCTCGGCCGCGCTCCAGGAGGTGGCGCGCCAGGCGAAAGGTCATCCCGAGTGGCTGCTGGTAGGCTCGGCAGGTTTGGCTCGGCAAATGGCGCCACCTCACCGCCCGCGCTCCCTGCCGACCGGCGGCAGCGGGCCGATCCTGGTCGTGGCCGGCAGTCCGACTCCCGTCACCCGCGCGCAGGTCGACCGGCTGAGGCCGAGTGCCGAGTTGATGGTCCTGTCGACGCCGCCTGCCGAGACGCGCGATTCGGGCCAGGCCGCCGTTGCGCTGGCAGAGAAGGTCGGCGAATGGGCTCGTCGACACACGCCGCGCGCCGTCGTCCTGACGGGTGGCGCGACCGCGCGCGAGGTCAGCCATCGACTCGGCGCCACCAGTCTGCGTGTTCTCGGAGAGCTTCAGCCCGGTATCCCCGCCGGCACGCTCGAAGACGGCGTGTGGCACGGCGTCAAGGTTGTTACCAAGGCGGGCGGCTTCGGGACGCCAGACACACTCCTCGACGTGGTGCGCGCCCTGGGTGTTTCATCTTCGGCAGACGCGCATGACCTCCTCGACTGACAGCAAGCCAATCCTGGCTATCACCATGGGCGATCCGGGCGGCATCGGGCCCGAGATCATCGCCAAAGCCCTGACGCATGCCGACGTGTACGACCACTCGCGGCCGCTGGTGATCGGCGAACGCCGAACGATGGAAGCCGCCGTGCGCATTACTGGCGGTCCGCTCGAGGTGCGGACGGTCGGCGGGCCGTCGGATGCGGGCGATCAGCCGGGCACGATCGACCTGCTCGACCTGGCCAATATCGACATCGAGCAGGTCGGGCGGGCGCGAGTGTGTCCAGAGGTTGGCAAGGCCGCCTACGACTACCTCGAACGCGCGACGCACCTCGCCCTCGACGGCCAGGTCGGCGCGATCGTCACCGCGCCGCTCAACAAGGAAGCGCTCAGCGAGGCGGGCTGGGTCGGCGTCGGCCACACCGAGCTGCTGGCGCGCTTCGCGGGCGTGCCGGACAAGCAGGTGGCGATGATGCTGGCCTCCAACCGGCTGCGCGTCGTCCACGTCTCGACGCACGTCTCATTGCGGCGCGCCATCGAGCTCGTCACACCCGAGCGCATCATGACCGCCGCGCGGCTCGCGGGCGAGACCGCGCGCGACATCGTCGGCCGCGAGCCTCACGTCGCCGTCGCCGGGCTGAATCCGCACGCGGGCGAGCACGGGCTGTTTGGCTCCGAGGAAGCCGAGTTGATCGAGCCCGCCATCGAGCAGCTGCGCGCCGAGGGTTGGCACGTCTCGGGTCCGGTCTCGCCCGACACTGTCTTCCTGCGCGCCGCGGCGGGCGATTTCGACGCGGTCATCGCCATGTATCACGACCAGGGTCACATCCCGTCGAAGTTCGCCGGCTTCGACGACACGGTCAACGTCACGCTCGGGCTGCCCATCGTCAGGACGTCGGTCGACCACGGCACCGCCTACGACATCGCCGGCACGGGCAAGGCCAACGAGGCCAACCTGCTGGCAGCCATGGACCTCGCCGCGCAGATGGCCACCAACCGCGAGCGGCGCGCATAAACTCACCTCTCCCTTTGGGAGAGTTTTATCAAGCGCACAGCGCGGGTGAGGGCCACGTACGCGCCCGAAAAGTGTTGCCCTGATGAGCAGCCCTTACCCCTGCCCTCTCCCAGAGGGAGAGGGAGCACTATTGAAGGTTTTCGATGGCGACGGGCTCGATCGGGTCCGCCAGCGGGAACTTGAAGACCCGCGAATAGAAGTACAGCTCCGCCTCGAGCGTCCGCTGAATCGTTTCTGCTTTGCGGAAGCCGTGCTGCTCGCCCTCGAACGCCAGGTACGCGACTGGCAGTCGCTTGGCCCGTAGGGCGGAGACCATCATCTCCGCCTGCGAGGGGGGCACCACGCGGTCCTCCAGGCCCTGGAACAGGATCACGGGGCACGACAGCCGGTCCGCGAAGTGGATCGGCGAGCGGGCCACGTAGACATCCCTGTCCGCCGGGTATGGGCCGATCAGCCCGTCCAGGTAGCGCGATTCGAATTTGTGGGTGTCGGTCGCCAGCGCTTCGCAGTCGGCCACGCCGTAGTACGACGCGCCGGCGGCGAAATCGTCGTGGAACGTCAACGCGCACAGCGTGGTGTAGCCGCCCGCGCTGCCGCCCCGAATCGCCAGCCGTCGACCGTCAACCTCGCCGGAGGCGGCCAGGTAGCGGGCGGCGGCGATGCAGTCCTGCGTGTCGACGATGCCCCATTGCCCGCGCAACCGATCCCGATACGCGCGGCCGTAGCCGCTGCTGCCGCCGTAGTTGACGTCGACCACGCCGAAGCCGCGGCTGGTCCAGTACTGGACGCCCATGTTGAGCTGCGCCAGGGTCATGGCGGTCGGACCACCGTGGCTTTCGACGATGAGCGGCGGCAGCTCGCCCGGGGAGCCCACGAAGTCCGGGTTGGTCGGCGGGTAGTAGATGGCGTACGCCGTCTGCCCGCCAGCCGTCGGAAACGCGATGGCCCGCGGCCTGGACACGTAGGCGGCCTCGGGCGGAGTCTCCAGGCCGCGGCGCAACACCTCGCGCTTGCCCGTCGAGGCGTCCATGCGAATCACGGCCGCCGCTTCGGTCGGCGACGCGGCGACAAAGACCAGCGCGTTGCCGCTGGCGCGGATCCGTCGCGAGATCGCCGTGTAGGGCAGGTCGGCAAGCGCCACGGGCTGTCCAGGGCGCACGAATGCCAGGTGGTCGAAGCCGTTCTGGCTGATGACACACGCCAGGCGACCGTCCTCGAGGAAGGCGTACGTGCTCATGCCGAACGTCCACTGGGGTGTGCCAAACTCGGCTTCCATCGGCGCCAGCGCTTCGGCCTCAGGGGCGCCGTCGCGCTGGCGGTACAGGTTCCACCAGCCGGTGCGGTCCGAGACGAAGTACAGGGTGTCGGACTCGGACGGGACCGGACTCCATTCGGGCTGGAAGATCGACTCCTCGGTTCCTCCGGCCACGCGGTGGGCATGGCTCGTGGAGCCGTCGGCGGCCAGGTCGGCTACCCACAGCTCGGTACCGTCCCACGGCATGCGTGGATGGTCCCAGCACAGCCAGGCCAGGCGGCGGCCGTCTGGACTGACGCGCGGGTTCGAGTAGAAGTCGTGGCCTGAGGCGACGGTGCGCGGCGCGGCGGAGCCGTCAGCGATGAGCGCGGCGAGCTCGTTGGTGGCCTCCGAGCCCTCGGCAGCGGCATGTCGCTCGCGGACGCACACGAGCCAGCGACCGTCAGGGCTGGCCTGCGCGTCGGCGTACCGTTCGCCGGCGGCGACTGGCGGCTCGGGGGTGATCGGGCGCGGCGCATTGCCATAGTCCTGGCGGTACAGGCGCTGGTCGGCGAAGTTCGAGAAAAAGGCGGTTTGGCCGTCGCCCGCGACGAGGTACGCGCCGCCGCCATACTCGTGCACCCGCGTGCGGACGTAGTAAGGCGGCGGCGTCAGCTCCTGGCGGTCACCGTCGGCGGACAGCCGCACCAGGACGGTGCGCCCACCTTCGAGCGGCTTGCCCTCGAGCCAGTACACGTCGCGGCCGACGATCTCGGGAAAGGAGAGTGGGACCTGGCTGCTGGCGATGTCGGCCGCGCTGATCGGCGAGCGCCAGCCGCCGTGAGGGGCAGCGTGGGGCACGGACAAACTGTATTCCCCAGAGGGGACCCAGGGTCGGGAGCGCGGGATCCACTGAGGGGATCCAGGTGGGGCCCTGGATCTCTGGAAGACCAATGAGCGTCATGAGCCCCGTCAGCGGCGATGAAACTCTCTTCACCGTGAGGCTCGTCACAAGACGTGTCGACGGACAGGTTCCTGTGAGACGGCCTGTGGAACCCCTGATACGGTAAGAGCCGGTGTCTCCCTCGTCTGACGGCGTCGTCCTGGCCCTCGATGTGGGCACGTCCTCGTGCCGCGCCAGTTTGTACGACCTCCAGGCGCGGCCTGTCGGCGGGCGGGTGGCCCAGATCCAGTATTCGCCACGCATCACGCCCGAGGGAGGCGCCGAGCTCGACCCCGAGACGCTGTTCAACAACCTGTGCGCCGTCGTCGACCAGGCCGTCCGTTCGGTGCGCGAGCCAGTGCTGGCTGTCGGCGCATCAACGTTCTGGCACAGTTTGCTCGGCGTCGACGCAAGCGGCGCGCCCGTTACACCTCTGTTTCTGTGGCTCGACGGCCGCGCGCGCGGCGAGATGGCCGGCTTGCGCGAGCAGCTCGACGAGCGGGAGGTGCACGCGCGGACCGGCTGCGTCCTGCACTGGACCTACTGGCCGGCGCGCCTGAGGTGGTTACGCCGAACTGAGCCCGATCTCTTCAGACGTGTCGATCGCTGGATTTCGTTCGGCGAGTTCTTCCAGCAGCGGCTGACAGGCGCAACCACGGTCAGCCGCTCGATGGCCTCGGGTACGGGCTTGCTCGACGTCCACACCGGCGAGTGGTACGCGCCCGTTCTGGATCTGCTCGGGCTGGATCCGCGGCAGCTCGGCAAGCTCGCCGCGCTCAACGACGGCTCAACCACGTCTCGCTGGCCCACACTGAAACGCGTACTATGGCTGCCGGCCGTCGGCGACGGAGCGTGCAGCAACGTGGGTGCGGGGTGTGCCAGTCCCGAGCACCTCGCATTGATGGTCGGTACCTCAGGTGCCGAGCGCGCGGTTTGGTCGCCACCGGCCGATTTTTGTATCCCGTGGGGCCTGTGGTGCTACCGCGTCGACGAGCAGCGCGTGGTCATGGGCGGCGCCCTCAACGACGGCGGCAGCCTGGTGGACTGGCTGGGCCACACGCTGCGGGTGGCAGACGTGCATCGCGCCGAAGACGAAGTCGCCGACCTGGAGCCCGACAGCCACGGTCTGACCGTGCTGCCGCTGTGGGGCGGCGAGCGCAACCCCGGCTGGGCGGACGACGCCCGCGGCGCGATCGTCGGCTTGCGCCTCAGCACGTCACCGGCCGCGATCGTGCGCGCGTGCCTCGAAGCGGTGGCGCTGCGTTTTGCCACGATCGACGGACTGCTCGGCCAGGCGCTGCCCAACGCGAATGAGGTGATCGCCACTGGCGGGGCGCTGCTGCACTCGAAGACGTGGATGCAGATCATGGCCGACGCGCTGGGTCGACCGCTGCTGGCCTCCGCGGAAGCCGAGGCGTCCAGTCGCGGCGCGGCCGTGCTGGCTCTAGAGGCGGCTGGCGCCGCGCCACCGAACACTGAGCCGGTGATCACCGCTCGTTTCGAGCCCGTGGCCGAGCATACCGAGCAGTACCGCGCCGCCGCCGAACGCCAGCGGCGACTGTACGATGCTCTGGTCCGATGACTGATCGCCTGGAGGGCCGGCACATCCTGATCACCGGTGCCGGCGGCGGCATTGGTGCGGCGACCGCCCGACGGCTGGCCAGCGAAGGCGCCCAGTTGCTGCTCGTCGACCTGAACGCCGACGCCGCCAGGGCCGTCGCCGACGAGCTCAACCAGAGCTGGTTGCAGGTGGACGTGACGCTCGCCGCGGACATCCAGCGCATGGTGGACGCCGCGTACCAGCGCTGGGGTCGGCTGGACGTGCTGTTCAACAACGCGGGCGTGGCGTGGGCCAGGCCGCTGTGGGACATCACGGAGGA
>JAFAOS010000383.1 GCA_019247515.1 Chloroflexota bacterium
CCCTCCGGCGTCTCGAGGGGACCAGTCATCCTGTTTCGGACCCCCTATGACAACGGCCACCCGCCCTACGTCGAGCAGGCGCTGTGGTACGCGCGACGGGGCTACATCTTCGTGTCCGTCGACTGCCGCGGACGCCACGACTCTGACGGGAAGTGGTACGCGTGGCACGCCGAGGCCGACGACGGCTTCGATACGCAGGAGTGGGTCGGCAGCCAGCCCTGGTGTGACGGTCAGATCGGCACCACCGGCGGCAGTTACGGCGGACTGACGCAGTGGTTGCCGGCCCCGCTGCGGAGTTCGTACCTCAAGGCGATGGTTTCCTGGGTCACCCCGTCCGACTTCTGGTTCCAGGACAATTATGTTGGCGGCGCCTTTCAGCTGTGCCTGAACATGTGGTGGGCCGTCCAGAATTCCGGACGCGTGATGCAGAACCTGGACATCTATGACCTGCAAGCCATGTATCGAACGCTGCCCCTTGTCGAAGCGGACCGGTTCACGGGTCGCACGATCGACTTCTACCGCGACTGGCTGCGGCATGAGGCGTACGACGACTACTGGCGCGCGATCTCCAATCATGGCCGTTATCAACAAATCGACGTGCCCATTTACAACATCGGCGGCCTGTACGACGCCTACGCGGGCGCGGCCACCATTAGCTTTCAGAACATGCGCGAGCAGGGTCGGAGCCAGCGCAGCCGCTCGAGCCAGAAGTTGCTGATCGGCGCCTGGACGCACGCGCCACTGGGCGGCAGCCGCGCCGGCGAGGTTGACTTCGGGGCACGCGCGGTCGTCGAGCGCGCTGGCGAAGAACTGCGCTGGTTCGACCGGCACGCGCTTCACGCCGCTGTACCTGCACTCGGATGGAAAGGCCAACACCTTGCTTGGCAATGGAACTCTCAGCTGGGAACCACCGCGAGCCGAGCCGCCGGACGGTTTCCGCTACGACCCGGCGCACCCGGTCCCGACCGTCGGCGGCAATCACTCCAGTCCCTCGGAGTTTCTGCCGGCGGGCGTTTTCGATCAGCGCACGATCGAGATGCGGGCGGACGTGCTGGTGTACACCAGTGACAGCCTGCAGCAGGCAGTCCGCCTCGTCGGTCCGGTCCAGGCCCGCCTGTGGGTGGCCTCCAGTGCACTCGACACCGACTTCACCGCGCGCCTGGTCGACGTTCAACCGGACGGCTACGCGATGAACCTGTGCGAAGGAATCCTGCGTTTGGGGTATCGCGACTCATGGGAACAACCCACACTGGCGACACCTGGAGACGTGTACGCCGTCAGTGTCGACATGGGCATCGCCAGCCACACGTTTCTCGCGGGCCATCGGATTCGTCTGGATGTCAGCAGCAGCAGCTTCCCCAGGTTCGACCGCAACCTGAACACCGGCGAGCCAATCGCGCACGCGACGCGGATGCAGATCGCCAACCAGACGCTGCTCCATACCCAGTCGTACGCGTCGCACCTGGTGGTACCGCTGCTGGATTCATGACATGTAGATGCCGCCGTTGACGTGAATCGTGTCGCCGACGACGAAGCTCGCCGCGTCCGTTGCCATGAAGGCGACCACGTCGCCGATCTCAACTGGTTGTCCGATGCGCTTCAGTGGAATATTGTCGATCCACGTTTCGACCAGGGCACGGTTGAAGGGTTCGCGCTGAAATGCCGTGTCGACCGTTCCCGGGCACACCGCCAGCACCCGCACGCCTCGCGGCGCCAGCGAATTCGCCAGCGCATGCGTGAGCGTCCACAGCGCACCCTTGGCAGAGGCGTACGCGTAGACGGTATCGGTGCCACCGCTGACATACGCGGTCGACAGGATGTTGATGATAACCCCTCGCCCGCGCTCGATCATGCCCGGGCTCAGTGACTGGGCCAGAAACAAGGGCGCGCGATAGTTGAGACCGAACACGCGGTCGAGGTGGGTTGGCTCCAGCTCGGTCCAGTGCACCCGTCGCAGGATGTTGCCGGCGTTGTTGATCAGGATGTCGATGGGCGCGAAGTCCGTCGCTTCACTCGCCAACCGGCGGGACTCATGATAGTCGGTGAGGTCCGCCTGGATCACGCGCACGCGCCGGCCGGACACCTCCAGCTCGTCGCGGAGTGACGCCAGGCGGTCGGCGTTGGTGTGGCCATGCAGGACCAGGTCCGCGCCCCGCCGCGCCAGCGCCTGAGCCGTGGCGGCGCCGATGTCGCTGGTCGCGCCCGTCACCAGCGCGACTCGACCCGAGAGGTCCTCTTTATCCCGCGGTGTGGTCAAGACTGGATCTCCGTCAGCACTTCGCGTTCCGCACGCGCGAAGTCGGAATCCGCCAATTGCTGCTGATAAGCGAGGAAACCGGCATAACCATGTTGCTGGTCGGCGGCCCATTCGCGCGCGAAACTGCCATCCTGGATGCCACCCAGGACGTCTTCCATCACGCGGCGCAGCTCGGGTGTTTTGAAGCGGTTCAGCCGACTGACCGTGCCATAGCGGCTGGTCGGCGAGTGGAGCGCGGTCTGGCCGACGAGTCCTTTCTTCGCCGCTTCGTGCATGATGTCGCCCATTTCGCCGGACAGATACAGCTCCAACAGCGCCTCGGCTTTGGGATAGCCGGCTTCAACCAGCACCTCGACGGCGGTGGCCACCGCGGCGACGATCGCCGGGACCAGCGTTTGCTCGGTGAACAGGTCGCTCTCGGTCTCGTCCCTGGGCGATGCCTGGATCGCGTAGCGTTTGAGTGTGCCGATGCCTTTGGCCAGGGCCAGACACAGTGGCCAGGCGTGGCCGTCTGCGTCCTGGTGCACGTCGAGAAACGACAGGAACCCGCGGCCGGAGAGGAAGGTCTCACGAACCAGGTCGCCCATGATGCGCGGCGCAACCATGACGACGTTGACGTCGGCGGGAAACGCGATCTGCTCGTAGCGGATGCAATAGCCGGAAGCGAAGCAAATGGTCTTGCCGGTGGTCAGGGCGGGTTGGATGTCGACGTTGTAGATCGCCGGCGTGATTTCGTCGGCAATCAGGCACAGCAGCACGTCGGCTTGCGCGGAGGCCTCGGCGATGGAAAAGGTCGGAAAGTTGTCGGCGCGCGCCCGATCGGCGTATTCGTCCTGCACGTTGCCGACGATCACCTGGACGCCGCTGTCGCGCAGGTTCAGGGCCTGGGCGCGGCCCTGGTTGCCAAAGCCGAGCACGGCGACCGTCCGGTGCGCGAGTGGCTCGAGTGAGGCGTCCGAGTCTCGAAAGTAGCGGGTCATGCGGAGGATTCCTTCCGTGTCGCGCTTATTGGCCGTCACGCTAACGCGCCGATACGGCGCTAAGTGTGAAAGGTGTTCCACCTACGGTGGAGCCCTTCAATGGATTTTTCAACGGTGTATTGGGCCAACATGATGTTTCTCACGACCGGTTCGACTGACGTGACGTATTCAACGGCGTGTCAGACCAATGTGGCCACGAGACGTTCGTCGACCATAGCGCGAATGACGTCGTCGAAGATCTCGATCGTGCGTTGAATATCCTCGTCGGAGTGCGCGGCGGAGGTGACGCCACCCGTCGATGACAAGACGTCAACACCGCGGATTTGCAGGTGGCGCTGGAACGCAGTCACCGCCGGCGCGGGGATACTCTTGAGCGTGCTCGCGTCGCTGGTGCGCACCTGGTCGAGGCTGCTAGCGCCCGTGCCCGGGTACGCCTGCACGTACACG
>JAFAOS010000315.1 GCA_019247515.1 Chloroflexota bacterium
TGATGCCGGTCACCACTTCGTCCGACTGAAGCAGCGGCGTGCCATCGGGGAGAGACTGCGGCGTCGACACCGTCTGCACCTGGCCCGTCGCCAGATCGACGGTCTGCACGACGATCGGTATCGCGACCGCGCCGTTTACTGGGTTGCCAGCGCTGTCCAGCTCGGTCGTGGACACCTCCGGCACGTCGTTCGTCGTGGGGACGGCGCCAGCTTCGACGCCGATCAGCTGGACCGACGAGCCAGACTGCTGGGCCAGGATGGTCGAGGCAACTGATCCACTCAACGCGATCGCAGTGGTGGCGAGCGCAACGCCGCCACTGAGCGCCAGGCGGAGGGCCCGGCGGCGGGTAACCGAAAAAGTTGTCATCGCGTGCTTTTCTCCCGCCATTCAGGCCAGTTGCACCCAGCGGGCGATCGACGGCGTGCCGGCCGTATCGGTCACGAACAGCATGTAGTAGCCGGAGGGCGCGAGGTTCAGATTGCTTGTCACCGCTGCGGTAATGGATGTCGCCGTCCGGGACCCGATTGGGGCATCCACGAGACGCTGCTCCGTATCGCAAGAATGGGTGTTGGCTGAGGGCCGGATCAGACTGACCCATGCGATGCTCCCCGCTTGCGGGGTCTGAATCGTCATCGTGCCGCCATGCTTGACGGAGGTCGGTGCGCTCTGAATGACTGGGCGTGCGCGGGTCATATACGACGGGCTGTAGATCTCCAGCCGCAGCTCGTCGCTCCCCCGACTCGGGTTGCCGCCGGCCGTGAGCACGCGCCCGTCGGGCAGAAGCATCGCTATCGAGTGGTAGACGCGCGGCACGCTCGGCGTCTCGACGGTCGTCCACGTATTGGTGGCCGGGTTATAGATTTCGGCGGGCAGCACCGACGTCGTCACGTCCTCGCTCATCTGGCTGCCGTTGCACACGAACACCGTGCGATCGGGCAGCAGCACGGCGCCCAGGTGCATGCGCGCGTACTGGAGCGATGGAGCGCTCGCATACGCGGGGTTGGCGGCGGTGAAATCGACAATCGCGACACGGTTGACGGCCATGCCGTTGCTGCCGCCGCCGCCGAGGACCATTACACGCTGTGCCTGGGCCGGTGGGAGCAGCACGGTAGTGGCCTGATCGCTGGCGTCGGCGTTGGCCAACCCAGGCACCGGTGTCTCCGCAATCGGCTGTGAGAAGGAACCGGGCAGCGTGAGCGTCCGCGGCGACACCCCGTTGTTGCCTCCCATGCACGCGCCGCTGAAGAACAGCCGCCCATCCGCCAGCAGCACGACCTGCGCATAGTCGGGGAAGTCGCTGGTAATCGGGAACGCGTTCCAGCCGTTCTTGTAGGTCGGGGAATAGATTTCGGGCTGCCGGACGTCCTGGCCGTTGGCGCCGTTGCCACCCAGGGCAAAGATACGGCCGCTACCCAACGTCAGCAGCGTCGGATACCAGCGACCATTGTGCATCGAAGGCTTGAACGTCCATTGCTGCGTGCTGGGATTGAAAAAGAACGCCGTGGACAGGCCATAGAACGGGTCGTACTGGAGGGTGCCTCCAACGACCATGAGCTGACCGTCAGGCCGGAAGGATTGGCCGGCGCAGAACAGATCGGGCGGGTGACCCGACGGGCTGGACGGCACGGTAGGGCGGGAGAACGTGCCCGCGTTCACGTCCCAGACCGCATCGCCCTGGCTGAGCGCCTGATCGCTCCTGTTCGAGGGGTCGTTGCCGGAGCCGGCGAAAAAAAGGACCTTGCCCGTGTGCATCAGCGCCGCGTGGATTGGCAAGATCGGAGCTTGGTACGACAAGACTTGCCACGTACCCATCGTGAGACCTCATCGAGCGGGTGGCGATAACGCCCTACCCTGCCCGCCTCCATCCCCAGTGCAGATCAAAAAACTCTATCGCCGTCGCCCCGACTGCTGCAACCCGCTTGAGCGCTGCGGATATGGCAAGAAGATCCTCACGCGCCTCCGGTCAGAAGTTCAGCCATGCCGAGATGGCCGCTCTCGCCTTCGAGCCCAACGCAATCTGCCCGCAGTGGAATCACACAATCAGACCGCACACGGTCATTCAGCCGCGGCCAGCGGTTCGACTTTCGCGCACAAGAGCAGCAGAACTCGCCGCTGCACATCTTTCGATTAGCGCTGCGGCAGGAGGCCTGACAGTCTTTCGCGCAGGATCGTGGCGCCGATGATGCCCGCCAGGATCGCGTAGGCGATCGTGAAGCCCAGGTCGAGCAGCAAATCCGGCATCTGGGCGGTGCGCGAGGTCTGGACGTAGACCAGCTCCCAGCGGGCGCCGGTGGCGATGACGCCGGTGAGCACGGCGGCGGCTACGGCATACGAGACGCCGCGGGTGCTCCACAAGGCAGCCACCAGCGCCAGCACGATGCCCTCGGCCAGCGCGAACAGCAGCGAGCTGGCGACCAGCAACTGCGAGCCAGCCGGCTCCAGCGTGATCAGCCAGCCAATCCCGACGATCAGCAGCGCGCCCATGATGACCGCCCACCAGGCGCCACGCCCCGTGCGCCGCGCAAGCGGAGGTTTTGGCGCGCTGGAATGCGCCCGATCGGAGCGAGGACGTGACCTGGACATGCGGTGGACCACCGTAGTATGTCGCGTCGCGGCACTAACGCCGAGGTAACAGCCGCGTCAGCCGCTCGCGCAGGATCGTCGCGCCGGCCAGTCCCGCGAAGACGGCCCAGGCCAGGTTGGCCGCGAGGTCCTCGACGAGATCCAGGCTCTGGGGCGTCTGCCCGGTGCGCAAGGTGGCCAGCTCCCAGCGACCGGGCGTTGCCAGCAGGGCGGTCAGGACCGCCATGCCGATGGCGATCGGGACCCCGCGCGGGCTCCAGATCGCGGCGACGAACGCCAGGACGACCCCCTCGGCGATGGTCATGACCAGCGACGCGACGACGAAGATCTCGGGAGTGGCCTGTTCGAGTGACGCCGCCCAGGCGAGCGCCACGATAATGGTCGCGCCGAAAATGGGCGCCAGCCACGCGCCACGGCCGAGCTTCGGCGTCTGGCGGCTCGACCTCGCCGGGGTCCGCTGACGCGCCGCGCCGTTGCGTCGGGACTGTGAGGCGCGGGCCATCGGCGCTCACAGTACCGCGCGCGACACGGCGCCGGCGCGTGGACCAGATCGACCACCGAGAGTAGCCCCGCGACCGACCAGACGAACGCCCGGGCGTGAACGCTAGCGGCCGACGGCGATCAGCGCGGCGTTGACGATGTGGCCGCTGTCGATGCCCGCGTAGTTGTAGAGATCAGCGCGGGCGCCGCTCTGGCCGAAGCGATCGACGCCCAGCGGCACCGTGCGCCGACCCAGGATCGAGCCGAGGAAGGCGAGCGAGTGGCTGGCGCCGTCGAGGACGGTCACGAGCGGCGCGCCCTGCTCGGCTGGCCCGCTCACGAGGGCTTCGACGTGGCTGCCGCCCGGTGGCAACGTCGCCGAGCGGATCGCCGAGAGCCGCGAAGTTTGCCAGTCGGCATACAGGCGGTCGGCGCTGGTGATGTTCAGCACACTGGTCGCCACACCTTCGTCGCTCAGCTCCGCGGCGGCATCTATGACGTCGGGGATGATCGGTCCGCAGGCGGCCAGCACGACGTGCGGAGCGCCGGCAGCGGCGAGGGCCGCGTCGGGCTCCAGCAAGCGGTACCCGCCCAGCAAGACGTGCTCGCGCAGGACGTCCTCACCCATCCGCTCGAGCGCGGTGTCGAATGCCGCTTGCGGCACGGCGCGCGTGCTCAGCCGAAGATACGTGCTCACGCCGTCCGTGCGGTCGAGGCACTGGCGCAGCCCTTCGAGGAGCGCCCACTCGGTCTCGCGCGCGAAACACGGCTCGTACAGCCGCACGTTCGGGATCTCCAGGCCGATAGACGCGGTAATCGAGCTCTGGTGGGCGCCACCTTCGGGACTCAGCGTCACCCCGGCCGGCGTACCCGCGAACACGAAGCGCGAGCCCGAATACGCGCTGTAAATCAGCGCGTCCAGGCCGCGGCACACGAACGGGTCATACACGGTCCCGATGGGCAGCAGCATCTCGCCGTTCAGCTCGTGGCTGAGTCCCAGCTGGCCGAGCAGCATGAACAGGTTCATCTCGCTGATGCCCAGCTCGATGTGCTGGCCGCCTGGCCCGGGCTCCCACCGCAGCAAGCGCGGAACGGCGGTCGGCGGGGCCTGCCACGGGTTCTCGGCCCACACGCCGGTGCGATTCACCCAGCCGCCCAGGTTGGTCGAGATGGTGACGTCCGGGCTGGCGGTGACGATACGCTCGGCCAGCGGTCCGCCCCGGCGCGCCAGCTCGACGAGCGCGTTGCCGAAGACCTCCTGTGTCGAAATGCTGGCAGGCACACGGCTTGGCAACGAGTCCGGCACATCCGAGACGCGCACGGACGGAGCGTCCTGGCCTGGCCGCGCACCGCGCGGGTACAGGCGCGCGGCGGTTTCGCGGCAGAGCACGCCTTCGGCTGAATCGGGCGCGAAGCACGCCCACTCGTCGTCGGCGGGCACGCACAGGTCGCGACGCAATGTGTCGATCTGCTCCTGAGTCAAAAGCGCGGAGTGGTTCAGCGGGTCGCCGGCAAAGGGCAGTCCCCAACCCTTCATCGTGTAAGCGAAGAGCACCGTGGGCTGACCGGGGCTGGCGTCGGCCTTTTCGAACTCGCCGAGCAGCTCGGCCAGGTCGTGGCCGCCCAGGTCGCCGAGCAGTCTTGGCAGGTCCGCGTCCGGGGTATCGGCAACCGCGCGAGCGACATCGGCCTGCTGATCGGCGGGCGCGCCGTCGATCAGTCGCTCGCGCGCGGCATCGCCGGCCAGGCGCACCAGGTCCTGGTACTCCTCGTTGAGCATGTCGTCGATGCGCTGCCGCAGCGCCGCGCCGCCCGGCCTGTCGAAAGCAGCCTGCAGCTTGCGGCCGTATTTCGCCTCGATGACCTGCCAGCCAATGCCGCGGAACAGGGCTTCCATTTCCTGGACCTTGATGCCCGGGATCACGCGGTCCAGGCTCTGACGGTTCAGGTCGACGATCCACAGCACGTTGCCGAGGCGCGTACCGCGGATCGTCTCGTCGCTGATGGCTTCCCAGACGTTGCCTTCGTCCAGCTCGGCGTCGCCGATGACGGCCACGAATCGTCGCGACGGGTTCGCCTGGTCCGGACGGAAGTGTGTCGCCGCGTACCGATCGGCCAGCGCGGCGAACAGCGGCGCGGCCGCGCCGAGACCGACTGACCCGGTGCTGAAGTCGACCGGATCGGGGTCTTTCGTGCGACTCGGATAGGCCTGGAGGCCGCCGAACTCGCGCAAGGCGGTGAGATAGCGGCGTTCCAGGTTGCCCAGCAGGTACTGAATGGCATGGAACACCGGGCTGGCGTGCGGCTTGACGCTCACGCGGTCGCCCGGGCGCAGCCAGCCGCCGAAGTACAGCGCGGTCAGGATGCTCACCACCGACGCGCTACTGGCCTGGTGGCCGCCCACCTTGACCGTATCCGCGTTCGGGCGGACGTGGTTGGCTTCGTGCACCATGCGCGTGGCCAGCCACAGGACGCGCTGCTGAATGTGATCGAGCGTTGCCAGCTGCGCGGTCATGTTGCTCAGAAACGGGTGTTTTACAGCTTCAGCAAGGCGCGGGCGTTGGCGTTGAACATCTTCTCTTTGTCGGTGCTCGAGACCGGCAGCGTGGCCATCCACTGCATGCCCGGCAGATTGTCGACGTACGGCCAGTCCACCGAAAAGAGGATGCGATCGATGCCCAGCTCCAGCAGGGCGCACATCAGGGCGGGCGTCGAGAAGTGCCCGCTGGTGGTGATCCAGAAGTGCTCCGCGAAGATCCTCTTGAACGGGATCGGCTTGCCGCCTGGCCGATTCAGCGACTCGTCGATGCGATCCACCAGGAACGGAATGCCTTCGCCCATGTGCCCGACGATGATCTTCAAATTGGGGTAGGCGTCGAACAGGCCGCTGAGGATCATGCGCACGACCTGGTTCGCGGTGTCGATCGTGAAGCCCCAGGCGGCGCTGGCCAGGCCGGGGTAGTCCGCCAGGTAGTCGGCGTAGTAGGCCTGCTGGACCGCGGGGTGCGGCGGGCCGGGGTGGATGTAAATCGGCACGTCGAGGTACTGGGCGCGCTCGTAGATCGGCCAGAACTTCTGGAGGTCGTGGAATTCCTCGTGGCTGCGGCCGTGGATCATCGCGCCCTTGAAGCCAAGGCGCGTGACGGTGCGCTCGAGCTCGTCGGCGGCCGCCTTGGGGTCTGGGGTGGGCAGGCCGGCAAACGCGGCGAAGCGGTCGGGGTTGCGATCGACGGCGTCGTGGAGGCGGTCGTTGGCTTGCGTGGCGAGGGTTCGGGCTTCGCTCGCATCCAGTTGCTGCATGGGCGACGGGGCGTGGGAGATGACCTGGAAGTCGATGCCGGCGGCGTCCATCTCGCCGAGGCGGACCTCGCCGAGGTCATTGAGTTTGTTTTGCAAACCTGCCATGCGGCCCATGGGACGGCTGGCGGCGCGGGCCATCACGGCCGGGTCGGCGTAGTGCTCCTCGAGCGCAATCACATACGGCTTTGCCGTCTCAGAGCTCGGCATAGCCAGGAGCGTACAACGTGCCGCGGGCCGAGCTTGGACCCAGCATCGGCCGTGTCGACGGGTAGGGGAGACCCCTACGACCCCCAGAGGTGGGTATGAGCGGGCGCCGCGCCGAGGACGTCAGGGCCCCGAGGAGTCCCCGGATGGCGAAGCAAGGCCGTTCCCCCTGTGGGGTAGTCACTACTGATGATCGGTGGAGATTTCGTCGGAGGATGGCTGGGGTGGCGCGTCACCTTCGCTACGGGTGAGCCCAGGGATAGACGCACTGTCCCCTTCGGGCCGGCCTGGTCAGCTTGCTTCGCGCTTCCTTGCTTTCGCCCGCTCTTCGGCGTTCAGCAGGCGCTTGCGCAGGCGAAAGCCGACGGGGGTCACCTCCACCAGCTCGTCGCGCTCGATGAAGTCCATCGCCTGCTCCAGGCTGAGGCGCAGCGGCGGCGACAGTTTGACGGCGATGTCCGACGTCGACGAACGAATATTCGTCTGCTTCTTTTCTTTGACGATGTTGAAAGGCATGTCCTCGGCGCGCGAGTTCAGGCCAACCAGCATGCCCTCGTAGACGGGTGTCTGCGGCTCGAGGAAGGTCTGCGCCCGCTCCTGCGCATTGCCAATCGCATAGCTGGTCGCCGTGCCCGGCTCGCTGGCGACCAGCACGCCGTTGCGGGTCATGCCAATCGGCCCCTGCCACGGCTCATAGCCGACCAGCCGACTGGCCATGACACTGTGCCCGCGCGTCGCGGTCAGCAGCTGGCTGCGCAGACCGATCAAGCCGCGGGTTGGCACGCGGAATTCCATACGCACGCCACCGTGCCCATCGTGACTCATGTGCTCGAGCTTGCCCAGGCGCTTGCCGAGCAGCTCTGAGACGGCGCCCACGTGCTCTTCGATCGTGTCGATGACCAGGTGCTCAAAAGGCTCGTACGTCTCGCCGTCGATCTCTCGGGTGATGACCTCGGGTCGGGAGACGGCGAACTCGTAGCCCTCGCGCCGCAGCGTCTCGACCAGGATGGCCAGGTGCAGCTCGCCGCGGCCCGAGACCAGGAATTCGTCGGCGCTGTCGGTATCTTCGACGCGCAGGCTGACGTTGGTCTCCAGCTCGCGCAGCAGGCGCGCGCGCAACTGGCGTGAGGTGCTCGACAGCTTCGCCTCGCGGCCCGCAAACGGCGAGGTATTGACGCCGAAGGTCATGCGTACGGTCGGCTCTTCGATGGCCTGGGCAGGCAGCGCCTCCGGGTTGCGAGGGTCGGCGACCGTGTCGCCAATTGCCACGTCGGCGATGCCGGTCAGCGCGACGATGTCGCCGATCATCGCGCACTCGACGGCAACACGCGACAACCCGGTGTAGGTGTAGACGGCGACGACCTTGAACGGGCCGGTCTGCTGTCCAGCCCGATCCAGGCGCACGACACCGTCGCCCGGTCGCACCCCGCCGCGACGCACGCGACCGATGGCGAAGCGGCCCTGGTGGCTGTCGTAGTCGAGCGTGGTGACCTGCACCTGGACCGGGGCGTCGGCATCGCCCTCTGGGGGCGGAACGTGGTCCAGGATGGTGCGAAACAGCGGCTCGAGGTTGTCCGCCAGGCGTTCGGGGCTCAGGCCGGCCTTGCCCTCGCGGGCGACGGTGTACAGCACCGGGAATTCCAGTTGCGCGGCGTCGGTCGCGAGGTCGAGAAACAGGTCCGAGGTGGCATCCAGGACCCAGTCCGCGCGTGCATCGCGTCGGTCGACCTTGTTGATGACCACGATCGGGCGCAGCCCGAGCTCGAAGGCCTTCTGCAGGACGAACCGCGTCTGCGGCATCGGACCCTCGGCCGCGTCCACGATGAGCAGGGCGCCGTCGGCCATGCCCAGGACGCGCTCGACCTCGCCGCCGAAGTCGGCGTGGCCGGGCGTGTCGATGATGTTCAGGCGAATCTCGGCACCGGTGCGCGGATCGACGTACGGGATGCCGATGATCTTCGAGAGGATGGTGACGCCCTTCTCACGCTCCAGCGGGTTGCCGGTCATGCTGTCGAGCGTGAAGCCGCTTTCGCCAAACTTGACGTGGACCAGTCCGACCTCGGCCAGCATCGAGTTGACCAGGCTGGTCTTGCCATGGTCGACGTGGGCGATGACCGCGACATTGCGGATGTCGTGGCGGGGGGACGGCACGGGACGGTTATAGCGGAATTCTTCTCTTGAAAGAGAAGCAGAACCACGGTCATCCACTGGGGGTGTAGGGGTCCTACGGGCCGAGGGTTAGCTCCGTGGCTTTGACGTACACCGACACTCCCCCGCCAACGGTGACCCCCAGGCGGTCGACCGACGTGCGCGTCACCGCGGCCACCACGCGCTGGCCGTCGCGCACGTCGATGGTGACCTCGGCCAACAGCTCGCCGGCGCGCACCGCGCTGACCCGACCCCGCAGTCGATTGCGCGCCGACAGCAGCGGCGCCTCCTGCTCGCCCAGGGTCTCGGGCAAGCGCGCGCCCGACACTGGCCGGCCGTGCGCCGCCAGCTCGGCCCGCACGGCTTCGGCAATCTCGTCCGGCTCGAGGCCAAGCGCCAGGCCGCGCACCGCCGTCTGGCGCGCCAGCATGCGCAGCCGCTCCATGCGCGTGCGCTGCAAGGCGGGCTGATCGAGGCGTTCGCGCGTGGCGATTTCCGAGCCCCCGCCGGCGCGGGCGGTGATCGTGCCTTCGCGCGAGAGGTCGGCATAGGCGCGCCCCACGGTGTTGGGCGACAGGCCCAGCTTGCGGGCGAGGTCGCGCACCGACGGCAGGTGGTCGCCGGGCTGGAGCGTCCCATCGGCGACGCCCATGCGAATGCGACGCTCGATCTGGATGTACACCGGCGCCGGATCGTCCTGATGCAGGGTCCGCAACGACTCGATCAGCGCGTCGGCGACGATGGTTTCCTCGGTCATGCAGTGTTGAGCAAGTGTTTTACCGTCCGCAGGTCGTCAACGAAAGCACGTCCCTCAGATTCGCGGGTTTCGGGGTCTGGTGCGCGCAGGATACTTGCCGGATGGACCGTGGCCACCACGTAGGGCGCCAGGCCAGTACCCTCCAGCGGCTTGCCGCGTTGCTGGGTGACGCGGAACGACGCGCCGAGTAGCGCCTGGGCGGCGGTGGCACCCAGGACCACGATCACGCGCGGCTCGACCTCCTCCAGCTCGGCGTCCAGCCACGGCCGGCAGGCGCGGATCTCACGCGCGTTGGGCTTGCTGTGGATGCGGCGCTTGCCACGCCCGGTCCACTTGAAGTGCTTCACGGCATTGGTGACATACACCCCCGAGCGGTCGATGCCGAGCTCGTCGAGCGCGTCGTCGAGCACCCGACCGGCGGGGCCGACAAACGGCTTACCTGCCCGATCCTCCTGGTCACCGGGCTGCTCGCCGACGAACATGACCTGGGCGCGCCGCGGCCCTTCGCCAAAGACGGTCTGGGTGCCGGTGCGATACAGGTCGCAGCCCTGGCAACCGGCGGCGGCGCGTCGAAGCTGATCCAGGTCGGGGTCGGCGTCCGCGGGAAGAAATGCGCGTGCATCCCACGGCAGGTTCTCGGTCGACATGTCACGGTATACGCCAGTTGGGTCGAGGCCGGGGTTACCCTTGAAGCAGTGAATCGGCTGGCCAACGAGACGAGCCCGTACCTGCTCCAGCACGCGCACAACCCGGTCGACTGGTACCCGTGGGGCCCCGAGGCGCTCGAACGCGCCCGAGCCGAGGACAAGCCCATTCTGCTGTCGATCGGCTACTCCGCCTGTCACTGGTGCCACGTCATGGAGCGCGAGTCGTTCGAAAACCCGCGCATCGCCGAGCAAATGAACGCCGCGTTCGTCTCCATCAAGGTCGATCGCGAGGAGCGCCCCGATCTCGACGGCATCTACATGCAGGCCGTACAGGCCATGACCGGCAATGGCGGCTGGCCGATGACCGTGTTTCTCACCCCGGACGGCACGCCCTTTTATGGCGGCACGTACTATCCGCCGGCCGACCGGGGTCAGATGCCGGGTTTTCCGCGAGTCCTGGCGGCGATAGCCGACGCCTGGCGGAACCGACGACGGGAGGTCGTCGAAAGCGGCAGCCGGCTGCGCGAGACGTTGCAGCAGAACTTGCCATCGCCTGCCTCGCGGAGTGAGTTGGACGCGCCGATTCTGGATGCCGCGGCAAACGGACTGAAAAAGCAGCACGACCCGGTCGACGGCGGGCTCGGCAACGCACCGAAATTCCCGCAGCCGATGGCCCTGGAATTCCTGCTGCGTCAGTGGAAGCGCACGGGCGACCCCGAGGCGCTGCACGTGGTCACCCACACACTCGACCGCATGGCGCGCGGCGGCATCTACGATCACCTGGGCGGCGGTTTCGCGCGGTACAGCACCGACAACGAGTGGCTGGTGCCCCACTTCGAAAAGATGCTGTACGACAACGCCCAACTGGCGCGCGCATACCTGATGGCCTACCAGGCCACCGGCAACGCGTTCTTCCAGGACGTCGTCGAGGAGATCCTCGGCTATGTGATGCGCGACATGAGCGATCCAGCGGGCGGTTTCTACTCCACGGAAGACGCCGATTCGGAGGGCGAAGAAGGCAAGTTCTACCTCTGGAGCCCGGCCGAGGTGGAGGCGCTGCTCGGAGCGGACGACGCCCGCCTGTTCAATGCCTTCTACGACGTCAACACGCCCGGCAACTTCGAGCACCGCGCCAGCATCTTGCGGATGCAGCACACGCCGCTGCAGGTGGCGGAGCGACTGGGAGTCACCGAGGCCGCGGTTTTCGAGGCAGTGGAACGCGGTCGGCAGGTGTTATTCGAGGCGCGCGCCAGGCGCGTGCGGCCGGCGCGAGACGAAAAGGTGCTGGCCGCCTGGAACGGGATGATGCTGCGCGCCATGGCCGAGGCAGGCTGCGTACTGGAGCGCGGCGATTTTCTCGAGGCCGCGGCGCGGAACGCGGAGTTCCTGCTGCGCGAGATGCGCGACGCGGATGCCCGCTTGCGTCGGACGTGGAAACCGGGACATGCGGCGCGGCTCAACGCCTATCTCGAGGATTACGCCAACGTCGCCGACGGACTCCTGGCGTTGTACGAGGCGACGTTCGAGCCACGCTGGCTGACGGCGTCTCTGGAGCTGGCGGACGTCATGCTGGCCGAGTTTTCGGATCGCGAGAATGGCGGATTCTTCGACACGTCCACACGCCACGAGACGCTGATCACGCGGCCCAAAGACATCTTCGACAACGCCACGCCCTCCGGAAACTCGGTGGCCGCCGATGTCCTGCTGCGCCTGGCTGTCCTCACCGACCAACACGGGTATCGCGAGGCGGCCGAGAGTGTCCTGCTGGTCCTGCGCGACGCCATGGCCCGCTATCCGCTGGGCTTCGCGCGCGCCCTCAACGCGCTCGACTTCTACCTGGGTCAGCCGCGTGAGGTGGCGATCGTGGGCGCCGCGGCGGCCGACGACACCCGCGCGCTGCGGCGCGCCGTGTTCGAGCCGTTTGTGCCAAACAAGGTGGTCGCCGGCGCCGGCGCGCCCAGTCCCCTGCTGGAAGGCCGCGAGCCGCGCAACGGGCGTGCCGCAGCCTACGTGTGCGAGCACTACGTGTGTCAGGCGCCCACCAGCGACCCGGATGCGCTGCGCAAACTCATGCTTGGCTGAGGCCGTACAGCCGCACGGCGTTGTCGTGGAGGATCAACCGCGCGGCATCGCGGGCCTGATCCGGTGAGCAGAAGCCTTCGTCGGTGAGGTGCGCCAGCACCTGGGCCAGCGCGTGTTTGAAGCGTGTTGCGCCGATCCACAGCGCTTCGGGCAACGAGCCGTCAGCGCCGTACAGGATTTTGGCGTAGGGGCAGGCTTCGAGCGTCTCCATGAGGCGCTGGCGCACGTTCGGCATCCCGAACAGCGCGCCCTCCGAGACGTCGAGGTACACGTTGGGCAGGATGGCCGCCATCGCCGCGGCTTCGCCGACCCACGGCCAGCCGCCGTGGATCAGCACGACGCGGTTGGCGCGGAATCGTGGACTGTGCAGCAGCGGGTACAGGCGAGCCGGGTTGGCACGCTCGTAGACGATGTCGGGGTCGCCAACGGCGGCGTGAATGTGGAGCCAGACGCCGCGCTCGCGAGCCACGTCGAGCGTGTGGCACAGGAGGAAATCGCGGAAGACCTTCTGCTCGCGCGGGGTCGCGTGGCGATGCGCTTCGAAATCGCGCCGGGCGGCGGCTTCTGAGACCGGTTCGACGTCGAGTCCGCTGCGGTAGGCGATGACCGACTTGAAGGCGATCGCGCCGTCGCGGATGGCCGCGTCCAGCTCCTCCTGGTAGCGGCGAAAAAAGGTGGGCCAGGCGTTTTCGGCGGGCAGCAGGTCGCGGATGAAGTTGTCGGAGCGTGCCACACGCAGCAGGCGGATGGGTGCGATGGCGCCCAGCTCCTCGAGCGTGATGCGCGGCGTGGCGCCGCCTTCGTCTACGCACAGCGTGTCGAGGCCCGCGTCATGAAAAAGTCTCGCCGTCCACGCGGCGTAGCCGGCCTCGGCCCGGGCGTTGCGCGCCCTGGTCACGACGGACCAGTCGGGCTCGACGTCCAGAAATCGCGCGAGATGGACCAGCAGGTACTGGACGCCCAGGTTCGTGTCTCGAAACAGCTTCAGGGACGGCGCGAGCTGCTCGCTCGGCAGGAAGGGCTCGCGGACGCTGGCAATTACGCCATCTGAGAAGGCCACCGAGCCCGCGAGCTGGTCCTGGTCCACGTGGCTGGTCGAGGCGCGCCAGGGGTGGACGTGGTTGTCGACGACCGGGAGCCCGGAGAGATCGAGCACACCAGGTCTCGGCGAGGTCAGGCGGCGCCCTCGGCGGCTTCGGCCAACTCGGCCCAGCGGGCCGTCAGGGTTTCGACTTCCGACTGGAGGGCGGCATGTTCGCGGCCCAGGCTGGCCAGGTCGCCGGCGTGGCTGGCGGGGTCGCTCAGCGCGGCCTCGATGCTCTTCAGCCGATCTTCGGCGGACGTGACGGCCCGCTCGGCTTCGCGCAGCTCGGCCGCCAATCGACGCCGCACGGCAGGATCAGGCTCGCGCGCGACAGCCTCGGCAGCTCGCCATGTCGTCGCGGAGCGGGCACTCGGTGTCGAGGCGCTCGCCGAACCGGCGGGCGATGGCGATATCGTCGAGACGGGTGACTCCGATTGCGTGTCGGCACGTTTCGCCCGCTGGTAGTCCGCGTATGTGCCGGGATACACCCTGATCCGGCCGTCGGCGACCTCGATCACCTGCGTCGCCAGGCGATTGACCAGGTAGCGATCGTGCGTCGCTACGATCAGCGTGCCGGTAAAGGCCGAGAGCGTGTCTTCGAGGCGCTCGCGGGTGGCAATGTCCAGGTGATTGGTCGGCTCGTCGAGCAGCAGCAGGTTGTTGGGCCGCAGCAGCAGCTTGGCCAGCGCCACACGACTGCGCTCGCCGCCCGACAGGGTGGCCACCGACTTGAACTGCGCTTCGCCGTGGAACAGGAAGCGGCCGAGCAGGTCGCGTACCGCCTGAATGTCCCAGCTCGCCGGCGCCGCCTGGTACACCTCGTCGAAGGCGGTATTGGCGGGGTCGAGGTGCTCGGCCTGGTCCTGGGCGGAGTAGGCCGGCCGCCCGCCCACTCCCAGTGAAGCGGAGCCGCGTGAGGGGCGGTCCTTGCCGGCCAGCAGTCGCAACAGCGTGGACTTGCCGGCGCCGTTGGGCCCGATCAGCGCGACGCGCTCGCCGCGCTCCACGACGAGGTTGACGTCCTCGAGGACGAGCCGCTCACCATACGCGCGGCTGGCGTGCGACAGCGTCACCACCTCACGGCCACTCGGCGGGCAGGCCGGAAACGTGAACTTCACCACGCGGTCCGGGCGGGCGACGGTTACCCGCTCGGCCTCGAGGCGGGCGAGCATCTTCTCGCGGCTCTTGGCCATCGTCGCGCGATTGCCCTCCTTGTAGCGCCGGATGTAGGCTTCGACGCGCTCGATCTCTTCCTGCTGGCGCTGCGCGATGTCCTGCTGCGCCTCGTCGCGGCGCGCGCGCTCGACCCGATACGCGGAATAGTTGCCCGCCGGGAACGTCTCGACGCGTCCCTCGCGCAGCTCGAACACGCGCTGGATCACCGAGTCGAGGAAGTAACGGTCGTGGCTGACGATCAGCACGGTGGCGCGGCTGGCCTTGACGTAGTCCTCGAGCCACTCGGTGGCCGCAAGGTCGAGGTGATTGGTGGGCTCGTCGAGCAGGAGGATGTCGGGTCGGCCGAGGAGCAGGCGCGCGAGGGCGATGCGCATCTGCCAGCCACCAGAGAACTCCTGGGTCTGACGGGTTCGATCTGCTTCCGAAAAGCCGAGCCCGGCGAGAACGCGGCCGATTTCAGCCTCGATGGCATAACCTCCGCGCCGTTCGAACTGCTCCTGAAGCTCGGCGTGCTCGTGGACGAGCGTGTCGAGACGGTCGGCATCGGCCGACGAGATGTCATGCTCGAGCGAGCGCATCGTATCTTCGATGGCGAGCAGGTCGCTGACGGCTGAGAGCACCTCGTCGTGCAGTGAGCGTCCCGGCTGAACGCCCGCGTCCTGCGCCAGGTAGCCGACGACCAGTCCGGCGGGCACCAACACCCGGCCCGCGTCGGGCTCTTCGAGGCCGGCCACGATTTTGAGCAGCGTCGACTTCCCCGCGCCGTTGGGCGCCACCAGCGCGGCGCGTTCGCCCGGCTTGAGCGCCAGCGAGGTGTCCTCGAGGACGCGTTGGCCGCCGTAGTCTTTGCGGAGGTGTTCGATGCGCAGCATGAGCCGACTCGCGAAATACTAACGGCGGGTTGTGGCACACGGCACCTCACCGTGCTCGGGCTCGTCTGGAGCTTGCCGAACACGCTGATCGGTCTGGGGTTTGCGCTGCTGTCGCTGACGTGGCCGCGCCCACACCATGGCCTGCTGCTGGCACGCTCGAATCGGGGCTTCGCCTATCTCTTCCTCACGCGCCGAGGTTTTGGCGCCATCACCTTCGGCCGCGTCGTCATCAGCGCCACGCCCCTCACGCCACGCTTGCTGATGCACGAGGGCCACCACACGCGCCAGTACGAGGTGCTCGGCATGTGCTTCCTGCCCATCTATCTGTTTCTGCACGCCCGCCGCGGGTACGCGGCCAATCCGCTGGAACGCGAGGCCGAAGCCTGCGCGGCGCGCGCCTTCGACCGATGAGCGTCGTCGTTCGCGAAGTTAGCGACCCCGACGATCCGGCTATCGCGGGCTTCGGCGTCATGCAGAATGCCGCCTACTTCGCCCCCGAGACGCTGATTCCGGCGCAATACATCCCGCGCCTGCTGGCCGGCGAGACGGGCCCCCGCCGCAATTTTCTCGTCGTCGCTGAGCTGGAGGGACGCGTGGTGGGCGGCGCCCTGTTCCACTGGCTTGCCGACGCCGGCAGCGGCTTTTCCAGCTTCCTCGGCGTCGACCGCGCGCTGCGGCAGCAGGGCGTTGCGCGACGCCTCCACGAGCAGCGCTTCCGAATACTGGATCGCGCCGCGGGTGGGCGCGTGCCTGGTGTCTTCATCGACGTCGTCAATCCGGCTCGGCTCTCAAAGCAAGACCTGGAACGTGAGCGGCGCGCCGGCTCCGACCCGTGGGACCGACGTCGAGCGTTCGAACGCCTGGGTTTCAAACAGGTCGACATTCGCTACGAGCAGCCAGTGGGTGGACCCGGCGGTGGCCCGGTGACAATTCTCGACCTGCTGTACTGCCCGCACGAGCCGGCCAGCACGGTCGCGACGCGGCTCGTGGTGGCCACCATGCGCGCCTACTGGTCACCGTGGCTGGGCCAATCCGCCGAACGCCACGCCCGTGAGCTCGAAAGCCGAGCACACGGGGCCACCCGGCTGGCGTTGATCTCGCCGCTGCCGCCGGCGATCGATCCGCCATACTAGTGCTGAACTGAACGCAAGAATGCTGGCCCGACTCAAATTTATTCCCCAGGATGACCGTTTTTACGACCTGTTCAATCGCGGCGCCGAAAACATTCTCGAAGGCGCGCGTCTGCTACACGACCTGCTCAACAACTTCGTCGACGTCGATCGCAAAGCCCGCCACCTGAAGGACATCGAGCACACTGGCGACGAGATCACCCACGAGGTGTTCGGCGCGCTGCACCGCACGTTTATCACCCCACTCGACCGCGAAGACATCAGCCACCTGGCGTCGGCACTCGACGACGTCATCGACTGGATCGAAGAAGTCGGGCGGCGCGTTCGGCTGTACCACATCGAGAAGCCCACGCCGATCGCCTGTCAATTTTCAAAAGTGATCCTCGAGCAAGCCGAGCAGATTGCCCGCGCGGTGCCGCTGCTCGAGGAGCGCAGCCAGGCCAAGGTGCTGCAGGCAGCCACGCAGGAAATCCACCGACTCGAGAACGAGGGCGATGACCTGCTGGCGGACGCCATCGCCACCCTCTACGACGGCGTCACCGAAGTGCCTCAGCTGATCTTCGCCATGCGTTGGAACGATCTCTATCAACTGCTCGAGGACACCACCGACAAAGCCGAGAACGTGGCTACGGTACTCAACACTATCGCGCTCAAGAACGCGTGAGTGCCGATCTGGCCATTCTGCTGATCACCATTGGTCTCGGGCTGACTTTCGACTTCATCAACGGCTTCCACGACACGGCCAACGCGATTGCTACCGTGGTCGCCACCCGCGCGCTGTCGCCTGGGCAGGCGGTCCTGATGGCCGGTGTGCTGAACTTCGTCGGCGCGCTGTCAGGCACGGCGGTCGCGACGACCGTCGGCATGGGCATCATCCCGCCTGAGATCTCGACCCAGACGCTGGTCATCTCGGCGCTGATCGCGGCCATCGTGTGGAACCTGGTCACCTGGTATTTCGGCTTGCCGTCGAGCTCGAGCCACGCGCTGATCTTCAGCCTGGTCGGAGCGGGCGTGGCGACCGCCGGCTGGAGCGCGATCGACCTGACCGGCTTGCAGAAAACCTTTCAGGGACTGGTGTTTTCGCCGGTCCTTGGCTTTCTGGCGGCGTTTCTGGTGATGCTCGGGCTGCTCAATGCCTTCGCGCGCGCGTTCCCGGCCACGGTGACCCGCATTTTCGGTCGCGCTCAGCTGCTGTCGGCAGCGTACATGGCCTTCTCGCATGGCTCGAACGACGCCCAGAAGACCATGGGGGTCATGACCATGGCCCTCGCCACCTACCTGCACTGGGGCGGGACCGACTGGCAGGTTCCACTATGGATCATCCTGTGCGCGGCGACGGCCATGGGGCTCGGCACGTCCATCGGCGGCTGGCGGATCATTCGCACCGTGGGCCTGCGGGTCGTGCAACTGCGACCAATCCACGGTTTCGCGGCGGAAACGGCCGCGGCGACGGTCATCGAGTTTGCCAGCCGACTGGGCGTGCCGGTCTCGACAACCCATACGATTAGCTCCGCCATTATGGGTGTGGGCGCCACGCGTCGCCTGTCCGCGGTCCGCTGGGGTATCGCCGGTCAGATCGTCATGGGCTGGGTGCTGACCATTCCGGCGTGCTTCATGCTCGCCTGGGCGGTTCGATCATTGATCGGTCTGGCAGGCGCCTGAAACGTGCCGCTCCGCCCGCGCGAATTCGTCCAGCACCTCACGCCGTACGAGTGGGAAGCCATGGCCAGCGACGTGGCGGCCGCGGCGGGCATCCGCGAGTCGGAGGTGGTCCGCTTCGACACCAACACGGCTGCCTGGCCGCCGGCGGCCTGGGAGCAGACGGTGCTCGACGTCCCACGGCTGCCCGTCAACGAGTACCCCCACCCGTCGAACGAGCCGCTGCGCTCGGCGTTGGCTGGCCGCTTTGGGGTTGCGCCCGAGCAGGTGGTGGTGACGTGTGGGGCGGATGAGGCGCTTTTTCTCGTGGCGACCGCCTACCTTGGGCCCGGGCGGGCGGGGGTGGTTGCCGACCCGAGCTTCTCCATGTTTGGCGTGGTGACCGAAGCCGCCGGCGGCAGACTCGTGAAAGTGCCCGTCGACGAAGACTGGCAGCTACCGTTGGCACCGGTGCTGGCCGCGGCGCGTGAGCCTTCGGTCGGTGTCGTCTGGCTGTGCAGCCCCAGCAATCCCACCGGCCGCACCCTCGCCGACGACTTCGTGCCGACGCTGCTGCGCGAGCTGCCGGATGTGGCGGTTGTCGTCGACGAGGCGTACGCGGAGATCAGCGGCTGTTCGATTGCCGAACTGGTGCTCGAGGCGCCGAATGGCATCCTGATCCGAACCTTTTCCAAGGGCTACGGACTGGCGGGGGCGCGGGTCGGCTACGTGGTCAGCAACGCCGAGGTGGCGACGACGCTGGAGACGCTGCGGCTGCCGCAGAACATGACCGCCTTCGGCATCGCCGCCGCGTGTCGCGCGCTGGAGGACCAGGCCGGCCTCCAGGCACGCGTCGCCTCAATCGTCGCGGAGCGGACCCGCTTTTCTCAGGAGCTCGCCGCGCGAGGTTGGCAGCTGGTGCCATCCTCGGCCAACTTCCTCCTGGGGAGTCCGCCACGGCCGGCTCTGGAGGTCGCCGCCTGGCTGCAAGGCGCCGGGCTGATCGTGCGCACCTACCCGAGACACCCGCGGCTCAAGGACTGGCTGCGCGTGACCGTGCGCGCGCCCGAAGAGGACGATCGATTGCTGGCGCGCCTCGACGCCCTCACCCGCGCTTCGCGCGACCTCTCCCAGAGGGAGAGGTGATCGGGGTCAGGAGGCGTCGGCGGCGCTGAACGCGGCGGCGGGGACCACGGCGATCGGGGCCTCGTTGGTCCGCGGGGCGGGATGCAGCTGCGTCACCTGCAGGATTTCGCGCTCGTCGAGCGTCTCGTGCTCGAGCAGCGCGTGTGCCAGACGGTCGAGCGCGTCGCGGTGCCCGCTCAGCAGCCGTACGCCTTCGGCGTAGCACTCCTGCAGGATGCGCTCAACTTCGTCGTCGATCACCTTCGCGGTCGACTCACTGTAGGGCTTGCCTGAACCCAGGCCGGCGAGGGCGTCGCCGCGCAAGAACGGATCGTCGCGCCCGGACAGCGTCACCGGACCAAGCTTTTCGCTCATGCCCCAGCGGGTGACCATCTGGCGCGCCAGGTCGGTCGCCTGCTGGATGTCGTTCTCGGCGCCCGTGGTTCGACCACCATAGACGACTTCTTCGGCAGCCCGGCCGCCCATGGCGCCGGTGATTCGCGCCCGCAGGTACTCCTCGCTGTAATTGTGGCGATCGTCCTCGGGGCGCTGGTAGGTGACGCCCAGCGCCTGGCCGCGGGGCATGATCGTGACGCGGTTGACGGGGTCGGCGCCCGGCACCAGCAGGCCGAGAATGGTGTGGCCGCCCTCGTGATAGGCGACCCGCTCGCGCTCGGCCGGACTCATCACCACGCTGCGCGCGGGTCCAAGCACCAGTTTTTCGAGGGCATCCAGGAAGTCGGTCTGATGCACGCGGTCCTCGTTGCGGCGGGCGGCCATCAGCGCCGCTTCATTGACCAGGTTGCGCAGGTCGGCGCCGACGAGCCCGGGTGTCGACGAAGCCACAATCTTGAGGTCGACGTCCGAAGCGAGCGGCACACCCCGGGTATGGACGCGCAGGATCGCTTCGCGCCCGACTTTGTCCGGCGGGTTGACGGTCACGCGACGGTCGAAGCGGCCCGGCCGCAGCAAAGCCTGATCGAGCACATCGGGACGATTGGTCGCCGCCAGAACGATGACGCCTTCGCGCGAGGAGAAGCCGTCCATCTCGGTCAGGATCTGATTCAGCGTCTGCTCGCGTTCGTCGTTGCCACCAAAGGCGCCGGTGCCACGCGCGCGACCGATGGCGTCGAGCTCGTCGATGAAGATGATGGCGGGCGCGGCTTCGCGGGCTTGCTTGAACAGGTCGCGCACACGGCTGGCGCCCACGCCCACGATCATTTCGACGAACTCGCTGGCGCCCATGCTGAAAAAGGGCACGTTGGCTTCGCCGGCGACCGCGCGCGCCAGTAGCGTCTTGCCCGTGCCGGGAGCGCCAATCAGCAGGACACCCTTCGGCACGGCGCCACCGAGTCGCGTGTACTTGGACGGGTCACGCAAGAAGTCGACGATTTCTTCGAGCTCGCCCTTGGCCTCGTCGATACCGGCGACGTCGGCGAAGGTGATGCGCGCGGCGCCGTCGCTGGTCTGGTCGTAGCGTTTAGCGCGGCTGCGCCCCAATCCGAACGGTCCGCTCGAGCCGCCGAGCTGGCTCGCGGCGCGGCTGGAAATCCAGAAGAACAGACCGATCAGCAGAATCGTCGGGCCGAAGCTCAGCAGCAGGTTCTGCCACCAGCTGCGCGTCACGTCGAGCGAGTGGGCGTTGATCGTGACGTTGTGCTGCTCGAGCAGGGTCTCCAGGCCGGGGTCGGCGAACGTCGGCTGCACGGTCTCGAACAGCGTCGAGGTTTGTTGCTGCTGACCCTGCTGCGGCTGGTCCGGATAGGTGACCGCGTTTTTGAATGTGCCCTGGATCGTGTCGCCCTGGCTGGTCACTTCGACGACGTTGTCGGCGGTTACCTGTTGCTTGAAGAAGGTGTAGGGGACGTCGATGCGCGGGTTGGGGCGTTCGGGCAGGAAGACCTGCACGAGCAGGTAGTTGAGCACCAGCACGATGACGAAGCTGATCCACCACGGCTTCGGCTGCATCAACGGGTTCTTTTTGGGGGGCGGCTGCTTGTTGCCTTTTCCCGAGGACGGCTGAACGTCGTTCGGCCCCGGCGGACGTGGACGCGCGCGGGTGACCCCGTTCGTCGACTTATCGCCCGCCATTACGTGTGCTCCAGAGCATCGCTCGTGCCAGGCACGTTATACGGTGTGGGTGGCCAGGTACTCGCGAATTGAGCCGACGATGCGGTACGTGGCGCCCCACAGTTTGTGCGGCCCGATCCAGTAGAACGGGATCTCGCGCGGCTCGGACCAGCCCGGCAACTGCCAGGTTTCCACCGCGTGCGCCTCGGGTCGGACGAGGTCGTCCAGTCGGACCTCGAGGATCTCGTCGATCTCGGTTTCCTGCCGGCGCCAGGTCGGCGGGGCGCCGTTCAGCCTGCCCAGGAACGGAGAGACGCGGTAGCCGGTGGCCATGGTCTCGACAATCGGGAGATCGGTCAGCACCTCCACCTGCCTGGGGTTGAGACCAACCTCTTCTTCGGCCTCGCGCAAAGCCGTCGCCAGCAAGTCCGCGTCCTCGGGCTCGCGCCGCCCACCCGGGAACGCGATCTGGCCGCCATGGATGCCATGCGGGCTGCGACGGATGAACACGAGTCGCAGGTCGTGGCGCGGGTCGCGATAGATAGGCGCCAGGACGGCCGAGTCGAGCATCAGGCCGCGGCCTGGGCGTGGGGCACCAGCAGCGTCGCGTCCTCGAACCTCCCCGCGGCGTCGAAACACAGGCGGTACAGGACGCCTGGCTCGATATACGGCTTGGGGAAGATCGTGCGCGGATCGAGCGCCAACCCCGCGAGCGTGCCGACCAGGATCAGGATCGGGTCGCCATGGCTGACGCCCAGGACTTCGTGTCCGGCGTGGCGGCGCAGCACGCGTCCGAGCCAGCGCTGCATTCGGTCGTGAATCGCGTGGAGCGTGTCGTCGTCCGGGTGGCGTGGGTGACTGTAGAAGTCCCAGTCGATCTGTTCGAGGGCCTCGACAGGCTCGCCTTCCCACGCGGTGCGCACCTCGATCAGGTCCGAGTCCTGGCGTACCCGCCCGAGCTCCGGATGAACGGCCAGCACCGCGTCGGCGGTCCGTCGCGCGCGCAGCATCGGGCTGGAGTAGATCGCTACGAGCGGGCGCGGCCGCAGCGTGTCGGCCAGCGCCTGCGCCTGGCGTCGACCTTCGGCAGTCAGGCCAACGCGCGGGAGCCGGCCGTACAGGACGTTGTTGGGGTTGTGGACCTCACCGTGGCGCGCCAGCCAGACGGTGGTGCAGCGCGACGAATCAGTGGATGACAATCTGAGCGACCGTATAGAAGATCCCGAGCACGAAGCTTCCCGCGAGGATGGCCGCCGCGACGCTGTTCTCCTTGAAGATCTCGTCGATGAGCCGGTAGCGCTTTTCCAGGATCTCGAACACGACGGCGACGATGATGATGGCGACGATGCTCCACAGAATCGTCGTGCCGAGCGCCTGGAAAAAGCGGACGACCTCATCGGGCATCAGCGGTTCTGCGCCTCCTCGGAGCGAGGGTAGATGGTCTGCACGTCGCCAGCCTTGAGTGGCCGACCGAACAGCAGCGCAATGTGCGTTGTCCAGATGCCCAGGACTTCGCTGCCACTTTCACCTTCCGGCACGTCCTCGGTGGGCTCCAACTCGAAATACACGTTGTCGCCGGGAGTGTCGGGATTGACATCGCGCCAGACATCGAGGTTCGGGTAACTGGCTGCGTCGACGGGCGCGGCGGCGAAGATGCCCGTCGAGACCACCCGGTACACGCTGCCGGCGTATTCGAAAAGGGTCGGGTTGCGAGCGGCCGTGCCCTGGCGGACGCGCACTTCGAACGCCTTGAGCACGCCGCCCTGGTCTGGATCGGCGGTCAGGGTTTCGAACTCGGCCGAGGTCTGCCGCAAAATCGCGGTGCGTTCGTACAGCGTGTTGGCCTCGGGCGTGATCTCGAGCACGTGCCCCTCGTCGAGAATGTTCCAGCGCCACACGGTTTCGCGGCGATTCAATTCTTCGCGACACTCCAGCACCGCCTGCACCACGCTGTCCCCAGCATCCCAGAAGCTGACGACGTCGCCGGGCAACAGATTCTCGATCGTCGGCTGGCGCAACTGGGGAGCGGTCTTGTCAGGATCGAGGTGCTGCTGCAGGGCGCGGTTGAGACGGTTAAACATCGGCTGCGGACCTTCGAGTCAAACCTGAACTTAGCATGGCGCGTCGCGCCCGAGCGCCGTTGCCGCCGCGCGCAGGTGGTCGCAGGCCACGCTCATCTCACGCTGCTTGCCGGCACGCCAGCGATCGCGCGCGGCCTCGAGCGCGGACGAGCCATCGATGGGTTGGGTGAGCAGCGCGTCCTGGCCGCAGACCGACTGCAGGGCGTGGGCCGCGTCTGCCAGCTCGCCCCACGCGGGCTGGACCTCGGTCAGACCAGGCTCACCGTAGAGTCGGGTTTCGACGTCGCCGAGGGCGTTGCAGGCATCCGCCGGCGGCGGAAAATCGGCGAGCTCGCCGCGCGCGGCGGTGAGCCGATCGAGGAGGTCGGCCGACTGCACGCGCTGCGGGTCAGCCAGACAACCGGCGATCAACCACGCCAGACCGATGACGCCGGCGATGACGAATGTCGGCGCACGGGTGAGCGTGACAGGTCTGTGTCGGCCGCGCGCCTTGCGCCAGAACGGGTGTTCGACCGAACATACGTTCGTCATGCTAATCGATGCGCGCGGCGGCGTGTGGATCGACAATCCGCTCCTGGCGTTCGGGTTGCTCAGCCTGGTCTGGGTGCTCCTGGCGTACCTCCACCCGTTCGTCGAACGTTCTTCAGGCGGGGACAGCCACCTGGGGCAGCTCCGTCAGTGCGGCCTGGATGGCCTCGGCCGGATAGGCGTAGTCCTGCAGCGCTCCCGACAGGTACGCGTCGTAGGCGCCCATGTCAAAGTGACCATGTCCCGACAGGTTGAAGAGGATCACGCGCCGCTCCCCAGCTTGCCGCGCGCGGAGCGCCTCGTCGAGCGTGGCCCGAATGGCGTGCGACGACTCGGGCGCGGGCACGATGCCCTCGCTGCGGGCGAACTGCACCGCGGCCTCGAACACGCTGTTCTGGGCGTAAGCCGTGGCCTCGATGATCGACTCGTCGACCAGTTGCGAGAGCAGCGGCGCGGCACCGTGGTAACGCAGCCCGCCAGCGTGGATGGACGGAGGGACGAAGCCGTGTCCGAGCGTGTGCATCTTCACCAGCGGCGTCAGGCCGACCGTGTCGCCGAAATCGTAGGCGTAGCTGCCGCGCGTGAGAGTCGGGCACGCCTCGGGCTCGACGGCCAGAATGCGCGTCTTGCGCCCCTGCCGCAGCTTTTCGCCGACGAACGGGAACGCCAGCCCGGCGAAATTCGAGCCGCCGCCCACGCAGCCGATCACCACGTCGGGGTACTCCCCTGCCAGCTCCATCTGCTTGAGGGTCTCCTGGCCGATCACGGTCTGGTGCAGCAGGACGTGGTTGAGCACTGAGCCCAGCGAATAATGCGCGTCCTCGTGCGTCGCGGCGTCCTCAACCGCCTCGGAGATGGCGATGCCCAGGCTGCCCGGCGAATCGGGATGTTCGCCCAGCACCTTCTGGCCCGAATTGGTGCGGTTGGAAGGTGACGCAAAGACCTCGGCGCCATACGTCTGGATCATCGAGCGCCGATACGGCTTCTGCTCGTAGCTGGCGCGCACCATGTAGACCGTGCACTCGAGCCCGAACAGGGTGCAGGCGAAGGCGAGCGCGCTGCCCCACTGACCCGCGCCCGTTTCGGTGGTGAGGCGGCGGATACCTTCGGCCTTGTTGTAGTAGGCCTGGGCGACGGCGGTGTTGGGCTTGTGGCTGCCAGCAGGGCTGACGCCTTCGTACTTGTAGTAGATGTGCGCCGGCGTATCGAGGACCTTTTCCAGACGGCGGGCGCGGAAGAGCGGAGTGGGGCGCCACAGGCGGTAGACGTCGCGCACCTCGTCGGGGATTTCGATGGTCCTGTCCTGCGAGACCTCCTGGCCGATGAGCGCCATGGGAAACAGCGGCGCGAGGTCGGCGGGGCCGACGGGTTGCCCGGTGCCCGGATGCAGCACCGGCGCTGGCGGCTTGGGCAGGTCGGAGACGACGTTGTACCAGTGCGTCGGGATGTCGTCCTCGTTCAGGACGATCTTGGTGAGCGCGTCCGAGGCGGGCATGCCCGCTATATTAGGCGGCGCTCAGGCAGCGTGCGGACCCGCGGTGGCCACCGGGCGCGGCGGCCTGGGCGCGAAGCGCGACAGGTCGTCTGAGAGGTGAAGAATCTGCGCGGGCGCGCTCATCGGGTGGGCTTTGAGCAGTTTCTCGATACGTTTGGGAAAGGCGGAGTCCAGGAGCACCACGTCGGGCGCCACGCTGGTGGCCACCCGCAGGCAACCCTCCGGACTGTGAGTGACGTACACCACGTTCCCCGCGCGTCGCAGCTGGACGGCGACGCTATCGGCCAGCGCCGAGACGGCGCTGCCAATCACGATCAGGGGAACCTGGCGCGAGGCCACGCCGGCTCAAGCCGCCCTGGACGTCTCGACCGATAGCGCCAGATTCTTCCGAGCTCGGGGGGCCATGATCGTCAAGCGACGACAGGTCATGCACAGCAGGACCGCCGCGTGATCGGCATAACTGCGCGGCGTAAACCAACGGACGTTGTGGGATGCGCAATGTTCACACTTCAACATGGCTGCTTGGACTCTCAATCGGGAGATACGCCGTCGCGAACCTTTCGGATGCTTGACGTCCGTCCCTTTTCCCTTGTCGTGATGCGAGGTTCCTCTCAGAGCAGATGACGTGCCAGACGGCTCCGATGTTGCGCGCCAATGGTTACGGCATGATGACGAAGCGTCGGAACGCTACAATTCGGGCCAAGAGGCCTTTGCCGCCGGTGCTATCAACTCTCATCTTCGCACTCGGCAGCGTCTGTTGAGAAAGAATGACTGAGCGCTCCCGCAGGGTTGTCCTGCTTATTGACTACGATAATTTGCAAATCTGCGCCGCGCGCGACACGCCCGGCCGTGACCTGCAGCTGCCACCCGTGGTGCAGCTGGCTCAGCGCTACGGCACCGTGATTCTGTCGCGCGCCTATGCCGAGTGGAACCTGTCCACCGAGCGGCTGGCCGTCTACAAGGCCGGCATCGAGCCGGCCTTCGCGCCGGTGCTGCGAACCGAGAGCGATCGCTCGGGCAAGAGCCTGGCGGACACGGTCATGGTCGCCGAAGGCATGGACATGCTGTGGACGCTGTCGCCCGAGGTGGTGGTGCTGGCCACCAGCGACAAGGACCTGATCCCGCTGGTGCGCGTGGCCAAACAGCGCGGCGCGTTCGTGGTAGTCCTTGGCTCGGACTTCACGGCCATCCCGCTGCGCGAAATGGCCGACGAACACGTCACGTACCGCCAGCTGATCAGCGACGCCGGCGTGCGGTATGCGACCGAAGCAGGTCCGGGCCGCCAACCGGCGGCGCTGCCCGAACCGTCGCGTCGCCGCCGCGAGCGACGTGAGCGCGGCTCCACGCCGGCGCCCGCCGCTACGCCGCAGGGCACCCTACCGCGACCCGAGCCGCCGCCGGCGGCTTCGCCAGCGCCCGCACCAGCCACGGAGGCGGTTGCGCCGATCACCTCGACGCCGGGCGAGGCCGACGCGCAGACCAGTGGTCGACGACGGCGACGGCGCGGCAGCCGCAGGCGGTCGGACCGTCTCGGCCTGAACGCCGACGGGAGTGCGATCGAAAGCGGTGATGGAGACGACCACGAGGAGCCCGACGAGACCGACAGCCTGACGGCCACGCCCGAGGGCGATCTGGCGGGCGACGTCGAGGGAGATCAGGCGGCCCAGGTCGAGGCAGATCTGACGGCACAGCCCGCGCAGGCAGACCTGACGGCGCGTCCCGAAGGCGGCCTGACAGCTCCGCCCGCGCAGGAAGACCTGATGGCCCGTCCCGAGGGAGGTTTGACGGCTCCGCGCGTGGAGGGACAGCCGACCTCCGCGTCCAGCGCGGGCGAGGCCGAGGCGACCACGGTGGAAGCCGAAGATACCGAAGCCGTGGCACAGGCCGTCGAGATCGAGGGCGCGCCCGTCGAGGTCGCGCCGGGTGTCGAAGAGCCGCCCGCCCTCAGCGCGCGCCGGCCGCGGCGCACACGTCGCCGCGCCAGCGAGACCGCCGAGGTCGAAGCCGCGGGTGCGCCTGACGAGGCTGGCGCCGCCCAACTGCCGCTCGCGCAGTCGGCCGACGTCACGCCGGCGCCGCCGCCCGAGAGCACTTCGGTCAATGGCGCGGGTGAGGCTCCCGCCGAACCGGCGCGTCGGCCACGTCGCGTGGCCAGCGCTTCACGCGGTCGATCGCGGCGGCCCTGACTCCAGCGTCAGGCGCCGCGCGTTGCCGTTCGGCACCAGCGCGACCAGCGGCACGCCGTGCGTCGGGTGCGCCGAGAGAATGACGCGCTGGCCAAAGGTCTCCAGCAGCAGCGGCGGGGTCAGGACCATCTCGGGCGCGCCCTGACTCACCACCTGCCCTTTGCTCAGCAGGCTGACGCGGTCGCAGTACAGCGCCGCGAGCTGCAGGTCATGCACCGCGGCCAGAACGCCCAGGCCCTGCTCGCGACTCAGACCGCGCACCAGCTCCAGCATCGACACCTGATGGTGCAGGTCCAGATTGGCCGTCGGTTCGTCCAGCAACAACAAACGCGGCTCCTGGGCCAACGCGCGGGCGAGGATGACGCGCTGGCGCTCGCCACCTGATAACTCGTCAACACGTCGGTCGGCCAGGTCGTGAATGCCGACCGCGGACAGGGCGCTGTCCACCGCCTGGCGGTCGCGCGCGGTCGGACCAAGCAGCAGCCGCACGTACGGCGTGCGCCCCAGCGCGACCATCTCGCGGACCAACAGTCCGGAGGGCACCGGGCCGTCCTGCGGCACCACCGCTACCCGCCGCGCGCGGTCTTTCACCGGCATGTGCTCGAGATCGGTGCCCTCGATCACCGCCCGCCCGGCGCACGGCCGCAAGATGCCACCCGCGACGCGCAGGACGGTGCTCTTGCCAGAGCCATTCGGCCCGATGAGCGCCACGACTTCGCCCGCGTCGACGTGAAGGCTGAGGTCGCGCAGCACCGGCGCGCCCGTGGTCGTGGCGTACCGAGCGTCGACGTGGTGCAGCTCGAGGCGCGCGGTCACAACCGATACTCGCGCCGCTCGCGCCGCAGCAGCCACAAGAAGAAAGGTCCACCTACCAGCGCTGTCAAAATGCCGACCGGGATCTCCGTCGGAGAAAGTATGGACCGCGCCAGGAGGTCGGCCAGCACCAGAAACGCCGCGCCGACCAGCGCCGCGGCGGGTAGCAGCAAGCCGTGGCGTGGTCCGACGACCAGCCTCGTCACGTGCGGCGCGAACAGACCCACGAAGCCAATCAGCCCGCCCAGCGCCACCGCGGCGCCGGTCAGCACCGAGCCGAGCAGGATCACCAGGCGCTTGTCGCCTTCAACCGAGACGCCGAGCTGCTGAGCGGACTCCTCGCCGAGACTCAGCGCATCCAGACTGTGCCGCAGCAGCCACCCGCCGCCCATCGCCACCGCGACCATCACCACCGCCAGCGCGAGTTGACTCCACTGCGTGACGGAGATGCCCCCAAGCAGCCAGCCATAGACGCGCGGCAGGTTCAACTGGAGCCGATCGTTGACGATGAGCAGGAACGACACGGCATAGCCCATCATCGCGCTCACGGCAAAGCCGGCCAGCAACAGGGTGACCACCGGAGCGCGGCCACCGCTCTGCGCCAGGCCATAGACCAGCGACATCGCCGCCACCGCGCCGAGAAAGGCGAGCACGGGCACGGGGCTGAAACCGAGCAAGCTGAAGCTGATCGACAACAGGAAGCCCAGCGCGCCACCCAGCGCCGCGCCGCCCGAGACGCCGAGGGCATACGGATCGGCGAGCGGATTGCGCAGCAGACCCTGGAACAGCACCCCAGCGCTGGCGAGCGCGGCGCCGACCAGCGCCGCGCCGGCGACGCGCGGCAGGCGGATCGAAAAGAAGATGGCTTCGTCCTGGGCTCGCCAGGTGGGGGTGAAGCGCGCGCCGACGAGGTGGTTGAGGGTCATGCGCAGCAGGTCGTCGGGCCGCAACTGGACCGCGCCGAATGCGGCGGCGAACAGGAGGCTGACGGCGAGCAGGACCGTGAGCGCGCCCAGAACGAGGGCAGCCGACGGCCGACGGCTCGCCGCCCGAGGTGTCGCACTCACGTGAGGACCACTACCCGTGACCACGCTCACGGCATGGCACCGATCACCTCGCTGTAGCCACTCCCGACATTCCAGACGTTGCGAGCGTCGATTGTTCAAAACGGTCGGGGTGTAACAGCCTTGCCAGGTCCTCGAGGCCCATCGCCAGCCGCGGTCCGGGCGTCGAATACAGCGAGCCGGGCACGGAATAGATCGCGCCGTTCCGCACCGCCGTGATCACGTCCCAGCCCGGTCTGGTCCTGACCATGTCCGGCGACTGCGGATTGAACGGCAGATCGGAGTCCGTCAGGATGATGACCTCCGGGTCGCGCTGGACGATGCTCTCGGCGCTCACGCGGCCAACGTCCGCGGGCAGATCGGCGAAGATGTTGGTCCCGCCAGCCAGGTCGATCAACTGACCGTAGAAGCCATTCGGTCCGGCGGCAAACGGCATGTCCGGCTGCGAGGCGTCGAGCTCCTCGTAGACGCGCGGCCGCGGCGCATCGGCGACCGCCGCGACGACCGCGTCGCGCCGAGAAGACATGTCCGAGGCAATCGCTTCACCCGCGTCCGGACTGCCATACAGCCGACCCAGGCTGCGGACAACTTCGACGGTCGCGTCGTAGTCCTTCGGGAACAGCTTCACCACGTGCACGCCCTGGGCGCGCAGTTGGGCGATGACGTCGTCGGACTCGGCCAGCGTCAGCACCAGGTCGGGCTGCAAGTCGACGATGGCCTCGACGGACGGATTGGGAAAAGCGGTGAGCCGCGGCTGGATGTTCTGGGCCTCGGGCGGGAAGTCGGAATAACTATCGACGCCGACGAGCGCATCGCCGTGGCCGAGCGCGAAGGTGATCTCGGTGAAGCCGGGGTTGAGGCTCACCACACGGCGCGGCGGCGCGGCGAAGGTCGTGCTCACGCCCGAGTCGTCGGTGATCGTGAGCGGGAAGTCAGTTGGCTGTGACTGCGCGCTGGCGACGCTGGTCCCGTACGGCACCAGCAACACAATGGCCAGCGTGAGCAAACGAAACAGCGATGTCAGCATTCAGACCTGGCGCTGAGTCGAGTCGAGAAAGCGCGCTGCAGTATAGCCACCGCGACCAGCGCCGCCGCCGTGAACAGCGTGATGCCCAGGCCCACGTTCAGCGCCGTCGATTGATAGCGCATCTCGATCGTGTGCTCCCCCGGCGGAACCGCGACGGCTCTGAGCGCGCCGTCCGCCACGAGCACCGGCACGGGCCGCCCATCCAGGGTCGCGTGCCAGGCGGGATAGGCGATTTCGCTGGTGACCACGAGCCCTGGAGCGGCGGCCAGCACCTCGATCCGCAGCCGGTCCAGGCCGACTGCAGCCTCGGTCGCCGATTCGCGCGTCGCGTCGGCCGGCTCCCTCAGCGGCGGCGGCGGCTCCTCGAGCACCGCCACCGTGTGCAGGTCGGGTGGCGGATCGCCGACCAGCGCGGCGATGGCCGCCCCTGGCGCGACCTGCCGCGCCGCGTGCACGATCCACGCGCGCGGAAAGGCGCTCGGGTTCTCGAAGACCTGGACCGTGTCGTCGGCGTAGACGCGCTCGAGCGGGCGAGTGATGGCCGGCGCGACCTCGTCGGATGCGAGGTGCGCGGGCATCAGGATATAGCGCACGTTGAGCAGGTCCAGCAGCGGCGAGTTCAGGCCCGCGGGATAGATGTCAGTCTGGTGGTAGTTCTGCACCTGAGCGTTGAGCGCCTCGATCAGCTCGCCGTAGCGCGCGATGTGGACCGGATTATAACCCTCTATGTCATCCAGACTGGTTAGCATGGCGCGATTGTCGACCAGCAGGCCGGTGATGGCCGGGTCCGCCCACCGCAGCGTGTACGGCATGGGTCCGCCGAAGACGTGGCCGGCGTAGCCGAAGTAGCGGAACGCGGGCTGGCTCTGGGCCTGGTCCATCAGGAACTCGGCGCCCGGCGTGGCCGCGACGTAGGCCGCCAGGTCGACGCGCGCGAACTGGTAGTCGCCGCCACCGGCCAGCGACTCCGCCGCCTGGACCGTCCACGCCGAGTGCAGGTCCACGGTGACCAGGGCAATCGCCGCCACGCCGAAGGCGATGGCGGCTTTGCGGCCCGTCCCGGTCAACCACGACAGGCTGGCGGCGGCCAGGATGGCCGGCGCGAGGTACAGCACGATCAGCGCGCGCTCGGGCGACCGGGCATGGATGCCTTCGAAGCCGGGCAACAGCGACAACACGGCGTGCAGGGGCGTCGGCTGGGCACGCGCCAGAATCAGCACCGCCACGCCGAGGACCGCAAAGTACGCGATCATCCTCGGCCGCCGCCTGCTCAACAGCAACGGCAGGGCGGCCAGGCTCAGAAGCAGCACGGGCCAGCCGATGTATTCGAAGCCGGGTTGAAGCAGCAGCCGATCCCAGTTGGCGATGAATCCCCAGTCATTCCACGTGGTGGCTCGCAGGGAAACGTCCGCGTCTGGGTAGCCGCCCGGCAAGTTGGAGAGCGGGTTGTACTCCAGGCGGGGTAAGAGGCCCGCGGCGGCAAGACCCAGTGCGACCACGCCGATCCCGACACCATTCAGCACCAGATGCCTCACGCGGTGAGGGAATCTCGCGTTGGATGCAACCAGCGCGCGCACCGCGAGGTAGCTGCCCACGACGAGCACCGCGTAGTACGCGCCCTGGCCGATCCAGGCGGCCAGTATCTGGCTCAGCGCAAAACCCGAGACCCCCCACCCCAGCACGCGCGGGCGCCACGTGGCGGCCTGGATTGCCAGTTCGGCGCCGAGGAGCGCCAGCGGGAGCCAGGCGGCGACGTCGGCATACGCGAAGCAACACACGTTGTGGCCCTCGAAAAATCCAGAGTGCGCGTAGACAATCGCGGCAAGGAGTGCGCCGAACACGTTGCAACCCAGCACGCGCGCCAGCGTGTAGGTCGACAGCCCTGCCAGCAGCACGTGGAACAGCAGATTGGCGCGGACCGCCGCGTCCAGCGGCAGAAGCGTGAATGCCAGCATGGCCGGCAGGTACATCCAGCCGGACTCGGGGTCGGCCGCGAACGGCGCGCCCGAAAACGTGTACGGGTTCCACGTCGGAATATGCCCGGCGCGCAACTGATCGCCGAGGAACGAGTACCACGGAACGAAGGCGGTCGCCATGTCCATCCCGATCCACGCTGGACCGGTCAAGCGATCCCACTCCAGCGCCACGCTGAGCGCGACGATGGCCAGGAGGGCGATGGCCTCCTTCTTGAAGGCGAAGGCGCTTATTGGGACGCGGCGGGGTCGAGGCGCACCGGCGCGCGCAGGGTCGCGCCCACGCCAGTCTCGCGACCGTCCAGCTTCCAGGGCGGCACCTCGACGCTCAAGGCGTAGTCACCCGGTGCCAGGTCGCGCGGCAACACGAACGATTGATCCTGGCTGCTCGCGTCGTCACTCTTGACTTCGAGCATCACCGGTTCCGGCTGCACAACTGGCTGATCGCCCCGCCCAAGCACTTTGGTGCGCAGCTTGATCTGCACGAAGCCGGCCGACTGGTTGTTGACCAGCAGATTCAGGTTCATCTGGTCGCCGACCTGGTAGCTCTTCTGGAGCCCGCTCACCAGGATCAGCAGGTCGTCGCCCTCGTACTGCAGGACCTGGCCATCCGGCGTGTCGAGGACCTGCGAACCGCCCGCGCCGCAGGCCGCGGCGAGCAGCCCTGCGCCCGAGGCGATGGCGGCGAACCAGGCGCGTCGCGAGAGCGGGCGATCGGCGCCGAGGGATGAAGCGTTGGCGGCCATGGGCAGCAGTCGCGCTTAAGCGTACACATAAGATGACCCGTGATGGCGGTATGGCGCAGCTTTCTCACTCACCTGGAGTGCACCAGTTGCGGCCTGCGCCACGCGGCGGAGCAGTTGCAGACCGTGTGCACCGCGTGCGGCAAGGTGCTGTTCGCGCGCTACGACATTGATGGAGTACGGACCTCTGTCAAACCTGAGGCATTCGCACGCCGTCGCTGGGACATGTGGCGCTATGCGGAGCTGCTGCCGATCCTCGATGAGAACAACGTCGTCTCGCTCGGCGAAGGCTGCACGCCGCTTGTTTCAGTGCGGGAACAAGCCAGGCTTGCGGTCGGATTCGAACGCGGTGAGGTGCTGCTGAAAGACGAGGGCCAGAACCCGACGGCGAGCTTCAAGGCGCGCGGCTTGTCGGCGGCGGTCTCGCGCGCCCGCGAGCTGGGCGCCAGCGGCGTCGCCCTGCCGAGCGCTGGCAACGCGGGCGCCGCGGCCGCGGCCTACGCGGCGGCGGCGGGGATTACGTGCCACGTGGCCATGCCGCGGGACGTGCCCGAGCTCAACCGCGTCGAGGCCGAGGTGTACGGCGCCGAGGTCATTCTCGTCGACGGGCTGATCAGCGACGCCGGTCGGCTGATCCGCGAGCTGGCGCCGGCCCACGGTTGGTTCGACGTCTCCACGCTGCGCGAGCCCTATCGCCAGGAGGGCAAGAAGACCATGGGCATCGAGCTGGCGGAGCATGGCGGCTGGGGGGCCGACTGCCTGCCGGACTTGATCGTGTATCCCACCGGCGGTGGCACGGGCATCGTCGGCATGCGCAAGGCCTTTGACGAGCTGCAGGCTCTCGGCTGGATCGGTCCGAAGCAACCGAAGATGGTGGTCGTCCAGTCCGAGGGCTGCGCGCCGATCGTGCGCGCGTTCGAGCGAGGTGAGCGATTTGCCGAGCCGTGGGACAACGCTCAGACGATCGCCGCGGGTCTGAGGGTGCCGGCCGCGATTGGCGACTACCTGATCCTGGACGCGGTGCGCAACACGGGCGGCACGGCGGTCGCGGTGAGCGAAGACGCGATCCGCGAGGCACAGCTCGAGATGGGACGTCTCACAGGCGTGTTCGCGGCGCCCGAGGCGGCCGCCACGTGGGCCGCCACCGCCGAGCTCCGCCGCCGCGGTTTTCTCGCCGGCGACGAGCGGATCGTGCTGTTCTGCACGGGGATGGGGCTGAAATACCCACCGCCACTGTAGAACAACCTCTCCCTCACCCCTGCCCTCTCCCAGAGGGAGAGGGAGCGCCGCAAACGTTTACAGCGGCTCGATGCCGAACGCGGCGTGCTGCCGCAGGACTTCGTAGCCCACGAGCGTGCACGCCATGGCGACGTTGAGCGAGTTGGCCATGCCGTACACCGGCACTTCGACGCACAGGTCGGCCGCGCGCAGGGCGGCTGGCGCCACGCCGGCGCGCTCGTGGCCGAAGATCAGCGCCACCGGCGGACGGTAGATGTCCGCCCGCGTATACGCCACGCTGGTATGCGCCTGCTCGACCGCGACCACCTGGTAGCCACCCGCGCGCAGCCGCCCCACGACGTGCGTCGCCGAGTCGGCGTATTCCCAGGGCACGAACGGGATCGCCATGACGGCGGTCTTGGCAATCTCGCGCGTGGCGCGCTCCTGGACATGCCGCGCGCGGCTCTCACGCCCAGGCCGCGGATCGGCCGGATGCCCGGTAATGCCGCACAGGTACAGCCGCTCCACCCGCAGCGCGTCGCACACCCGAAAAATCAGCCCCACGTTTGCGAGGCTGCGCACGTCGTCGAGCACCACGCTGATCGGCGCCCGCCGCAGCCGCCGAAACGCCTCCGCCTCTGGCTTGCGCCCCACCAGCTCAGCGGTGGTAAGCGCTGGCCACTCCGGAGAAGGCGGCGGCGGCAGGTCAGGGCGCAATTGCAGAGACGAGTGGCGTGGGCGTCTGAAAGTCAGTTGCCCATGACCAGGCCGCCATCGACGATTACCGCCTGGCCGGTCATGTAGTCCGAGTCGCGGCTGGCCAGGAAGCTGATCACGCCGGCCACGTCGTCGGCCAGTTCGGGTCGACCGAGCGGGATCACCGAAGTCCGCCGTTTCCAGGCTTCTCCGATCTGCAGCCCTTCGATCTCCGCCCAGTCGGCGTCGATCTTCGCCCACATCGGAGTGTCGACCGCGCCAGGGCAGATGCAATTCGACGTGATTCGGTCCGCGGCCAGGACGTTGGCAGCGGTGCGCGTGACGCTGACCACCCCGGCTTTGCTGGCGGCGTAGTGGACCATGTAATTCTGGCCGCCGCGAAACGCGGCGATCGAGGCCGTCTGGATCAGCTTGCCCCGCAGCTCCGAGCCGGCGATCGGCGCCTGCTGCCGCATCCGTCGCGCCACGGCCTGCAAGACGAAGAACACGGCCCGCAGGTTGACCGCGAGCATGCGGTCCCAATCGTCCTCCGTGATGTCCCACAGCGGCCTGGCCCACGCCACGCCCGCGTTGTTGAACAGCACGTCCAGCCGACCCCAGCGCTGGTAGGCGGTTTCGACCATGTGCTGGATATCCGAAGACCGCGTGACGTCCGTTTGCAGCCAGGCCCCGCCGAGCTCGTCGGCGACCGTCTTCACCGCCTCAGCGTTCAGGTCGGCGAGCAGCAGCTGAGCGCCCTCGCTCGCGAGCCGCCGCGCGGTGGCGGCGCCGATCCCGCCGCCCGCTCCGGTGATGAGGACGTGCAGACCGTCGAG
>JAFAOS010000293.1 GCA_019247515.1 Chloroflexota bacterium
CCCACGGCCCGCTGGTGGCAATGTAGACACCCTGCGCCGGGCGGCCGCCGTCGTTGGCGACCGTCAGCGCCAGGGTGAACTGCTCACCGGCGCGGGGTGTCGGCGGGTCGAGGAGGGCGCTGATGTGCAGCGGCAGGGCAGGCACGAGCGTCGCCGTGGGCGGGACTGGCGTCGGCGAGGATGGCACGGGCGTTGTCGTCGGCGGCACGGGCGTGGCTGTTGCCGGCGGGGTGGACGGGGACGCCGGCACCGTCGCCGACGGGACCGCACCAGCCGCGGTCGGGCCAGCCGGCGTCGACGGCGCGGCCGCGGCGGCGGCCAGCGTCGGGCTTGCTACTTGCGATTGAGGCGTTCCGGCGCCGCACCCGGCCGTTACCAGCCCTGCCACTCCCACCAGCAGGAGAACACGGCGCACCGAATCGCCGCTCAGTCGGCGGGCGTGGCGCTGGTTGGCCGACCTGCCTGCGCAACCGGCGCGCCGGCGCCCAGCTGACTGGCGATCAGGTGCGAGTACAGTCCGTCGAGCGCCAGGAGCTCGGCGTGCGTGCCGCGCTCCACGACGCGACCGTCGTCGAGCACGATGATCATGTCGGCTTCGCGGATCGTCGACAGCCGATGCGCGATAACCAGCGTCGTGCGCCCGCGCGACAGGCGGTCGAGTGCCAGGCGCACCTCGGCTTCGCTGACGGCGTCCAGGTGCGAGGTGGCCTCGTCGAGCACGAGGATCGGCGCGTTCTTCAGCAGCGCGCGGGCGATCGACACGCGCTGTCGCTGACCGCCCGACAACTGCAGGCCGCGTTCGCCGACTGGCGTGTCGTAGCCCTCGGGCAATGCCAGGGCGAACTCTTCGACGTTGGCCGCCCGGGCGGCCTCCATCACGTCGTCGTCCGAGGCTTCGGGCCGTCCCAGACGAAGGTTGTCGCGCAGGCTGGTGTTGAACAGGTAGGTGTCCTGCGCGACCAGCGCGATCAAGCTGCGAAGATCGTCCAGTTTGAGCTGGCGCACGTCGCCACCCTCGATCTGGATACGACCCGCCTGCGGGTCCCAGAAGCGCAACAGCAGGTGGGCGGCGGTGGTTTTGCCAGCCCCCGACCGTCCGACGACCGCCACCGTCTTGCCCGGCGGGACCTCGAAAGTGACCCCGCTCAGCGCCGGCCGCTCAGTGCGGGCGTAGGCGAAGGTGACGTCGTCGAAGGCGACGCGAATGCTGTCGAGCCGCGCAGTCAGCGACTCTGGACCGTCGCGGACGGGCACGGGCTCGTCTTCGACCGCGAAGAAGCGCCGCGCGGCGCCGATCGTCTGGTGCAGTTCTTTGGCAACCGTCACGATGGTAATGACCGGTTGGAAGGAGGCCGCGGCCAGGAGCGTGGCCAATGGCAGAGCCGTTCGCGCCAGATCGCCGTCGGTGACCAGGCGCACGCCGGCGGTCATGACCGACAGGGCGCCAAGTCCCATGAGCGCTTCGATCACCGCGTTCTGGACCGCCTGCCAGCGCAAAAACTCACGCTTCAAACCGCCGAGCTGATCGCTGCGCAGCGAGACCTCGGCCATACGCGCTTCGCCATGATCGAAAGCGGCAATCGTGCGCAGGCCCTGCACGCTGTCGACGGCATGCGCGGTCACCTCGCCCGTCGTCTCGCGCAGCGCCGTGCCCAGACGAGACGACTGCCGCGCGGCCAGGGTCGGGGTGAGCGCGACGCCGATCAGGAATGGCACCAGCACGACGGCGAGCCAGGGCGCCAGCGTCGCCAGCACGACCAGCACGAAGCCCGGCACCAGCACCGCGACCACGAGCGGCGACACCGTGTGCGCGTAGAACAGCTCGATCAGCTCGACGTCGCCCAGCAGCGTGCTGACCAGGTCGCCGCTGCGACGGCGGACCAGGTACGCGGGCGCCAGCGGGTCGAGCAGCTGATACAGCCGGATGCGCAGCTCGGCGAGCAGACGATACGCCAGGTCGTGCGAGACCCACGAGTCCAGCCAGCGCAGCACCGACGCTAGCGGCACCGTAATGGCCAGCGCCCACAGCCACGGGGTGAGATTGGCGTTGTTGACGACCTGGGTGACGAGCAGGGCGCTGATGACGCCGAGAGCCACCTGGGCTCCCGCCTGCAGTGGGCCCAGCACGAACACGCAGGCCGTCTCCCACCACCATGGGCGCACCAGCTTGAACAGCCGCAGCCAGATCTGACCGGCGCTGACGGCCGTAACGGAGTCGGGCGTCGCCGCAGCAGACTGGACGTGCGCGTGCGAGTGCGAATGGGAGTGGGAATGCCCGCCTCCGCCGCCGTTGAGCGCGAGTCGCGCGGTCACCGACTGAAGCGGCTCGGGTTCCGTTTCCGGCTCGTCCGTGGGCAAGGCGAGCGGCGCCGCGGCGCGCTGGGCGGCCATCAGTCGGTAATAGACGCCGTCCTCGCGCTGCAGCAGCTCGCGCGGCGAGCCCTCCTCGACGAGCTGACCGCGATCGAGCACGACGATGCGGTCGGCATTGGCCACGCTGGACAGCCGATGGGCGATGACCAGGGTCGTGCGACCGCGCTGCAGCGTATCGAGCGCTTGCTGAATCGTGGATTCGTTTTCGGCGTCGACACTGGAGAGCGCCTCGTCCAGGATCAGGATCGGCGCGTTTTTGAGCAGCGCGCGCGCAATCGCCAGACGCTGCCGCTGGCCGCCCGAGAGTCGCACGCCGCGCTCGCCGATGAGCGTGGCGTAGCCGTTGGGCAGGTCGAGGATGAACTGGTGCGCGTTGGCCGCGCGACACGCGGCCTCCAGCTCTTCAGGCGTGGCCGCCGGTCGAGCGACGCGGAGGTTGTCCGCGACGCTGCCATAGAACAGGTAGGTGTCCTGGGCGACAACCGCCACCTGATTCCTGAGTAGATCGATCGGTAGCTCGCGCAGGTCGTGCCCGTCGAGCAGCACGCGGCCCCGCTGCGGGTCGACAAAGCGCAGCAGCAGATTGACCAGCGTGGACTTGCCCGCGCCGGAAGGCCCGACCACCCCCAGGCTCTGGCCTGGCTGCAGCTCGAACGACACGTCCGTCACCGCCGGGCGGCGACCGCCCGCGTAGCCGAAGGTCACGTGGTCGAAGCGCACGATTGGCCGCAGCTCCGCGGGCGTGGTGGGATTGGCGGGCGACTGGACCTCGGGGAACGCGTCGAAGAGCTGGTACAGACCGCGGGTGGCGGCGACGGCCAGCATGCTGCTGTGAAAGAGCTGCACCAGGTCGCGAAGCGGCCTGAAGACCTCGACGCCGAGCAGCAGCACCACCAGCAGCGTCGCCAGCGACAGTTGGCCGGCCTGCACGCGGACCGCGCCCCAGCCGAGCGCGACCGCCGCGCCGGCCGAGATGCCGAGCAACGTGACGCTGCCGGTGGCGATGTTGACGCCGAGGACCCACATCGTGCTGCGGTACAGGTGCCGGGCGCGCGCGGCGAGTCGCTCGCCGCGCTGGCGGCTCTGGCCGAAGGCCTTGAGCGTGCCCAGGCCCTGAATGCTGTCGAGAAATTCGGCCGCCGTGTCCGCCTGCGCACGCCGAAAAGCCATGCTCGCGGTGCTGTTCATCTTGTGGAAGGCGGCCGGCGCGATCAGCGTCACCAGCGCGAAGACCAGGAAGATGGCTGCCGTCTGCAGGTCCAGGAACGCCATGAAGCCAAAGATCAGCACCGGGGTGAGCGCCGCGACGATCAACTGGGGCAGGTACTGGCCGAAGAACGGGTCCAGCTGCTCGACGCCGTCGACGAGCGCCAGGGCGGCGTCGCCGGTGCGCCGCTGGTCGAAGTGGCCGGCGCCCAGCGCCAGGATGTGGGCGTACAGCATCGCGCGCACCCTGGCTTTCATCCGCGCGGCGGTGGCGTTGGCGATCTCGTCGCGAGCCAGCTGGAGCAGCGCGCGCAACAGGATCAGACCGGCGATCAACGTGAGGACACCGATGAGCGCGTTGAATGGCTCGCCGCTAAAGGCGCGCGCCATGGTCTGACCGGTGAGGGTCAGGCGCAGCATCGCGACGGGCACAGCGGCGAGGCCGACGATCGCCGCCAGCGCGATCCGCAGCCGGAAGCCGCGAGTCAACCGGAGCAGGCGCAGATCCAGGTACATCTCGGCGTCCCCTTCCGCCTGACAGGGTACTCGGACCCCGCCGTGTGACCACATTCACAGGTCGCGTGTGAACGGCCTCACAGTATTCAGGGCCCGTGCGCGCCTACCTTTGACGCCAACACCAGTTGAGCAGGAGCCATATAGACCGTGATCGCCGAGCCTCTCTCGCCTGAAGACCGCCCGCAACTCGAATCCTCAGTCGCGCCGCGGCCGATTGGCGAGCCCGTCATCGAGCAGCGACCCGCGGAGGCATCGCCGCTGACGATGGCCCGCGTCACGTCGTCGCTGCAGCTCATCCTGGCCGCCCGGCGCGCCGCGCGCGTCACTCGCGACGTGGCGAACAGCTAGGACGCGCGCCACTTGGGGCGGCGCGCCCCAAAAACCAGGCAATTGCACGTTCCACGTCGGTGAAATTACAGATGGCGTTCCGGGCGTTGGTTTTGTAGCCTGGCCATCTCGGGAGCGTGCAGATATGACCGGTCCGACCACCCACGGCGACTCAGTCCGCGGTGGAGCACGGCGCTCCTCGGCCGCTCTGGTCCGTGCCGAGCCCGAGCAGCTCGCCAGCGTCGGTCTGTTCGCGGACCTGTCCCAGGCCGAATTGAGCGGGTTGGCGGCTTTGATGCGTCCGCGCTCCTACGCCCGCGAGGAAGTGATTTATCTGCGCGGCGACCCGGGCACCGCCTTCTACGTCATCGCCAGCGGTAAGGTGAAGATCGCCCTGACCTCGCCAGACGGCAAGGAGCTGATCCTGCGGCGGCTCGGCCCCGGCGACTTCCACGGCGAGCTCGCCTTGCTCGACGACGAGCCGCGCTCCGCGGACGCCATCGCTACTGACAGCAGCGTGCTGCTCGTGCTGCAGCGCGACGCGTTCCGCCAGTTCCTCGCCGAGCATCCTGCAGTGGCGACCAAGCTGCTGGCCACCGTCAGCCACTACCTGCGCCGCAACGCGGAGCTCATCCAGGACGCGACGTTCCTGGACGTGCCTGCTCGCCTGGCGCGGGTGCTGCTGGAGCTGGCCGGCGGCGACGGCGGCGACAGCCTGCCGCCCGCGGGAGCGGTGATCCCTGACCGCATGAAGCAAGCCGAGCTGGCGTCGCTGGTGGGCGCCACGCGCGAGAGCGTCAACAAGTGGCTGGGCTCGTTCGAGCGACAGGGGTTGATCAGCATCGAGAGAGGCCGCATCACCCTGCTGCGGCCAGGCGGTCTTCGCCAGCGGATCTACTAGCCGCTCAGCGCGGGGTGCCCACGGTGGAACGTGAGTCCTTTTCGACACTCGTGGTGACGACCCCTGGGGGGAACGGTTTCATCTTCCACGGTCGGTTTTCTCGCGACTGACCCACGGCGCGAATGTGAGTGGCCTGTGGGGAACGCGATGGTTACCTGGGGTCCCCTCTGGGGGCTCGCTCGACCCGGTGGGCGCGGTAGGAGTCGAACCTACGACCCCCGCTATGTCGAAGCGGTACTCTAACCAACTGAGCTACGCGCCCGGTACTCCCCTAGTGTATCCAACCAAAAAACGCGAGTCCATGCTCTTTGCTCTGGTAGAACATGTGTACTATGCCGACGCGTCTGCCGGGCCGCTGCGACACCAAGTGGAAGGGTGACGCATCTGAGGCGCTGATTCTCGGCAAACTCGTTGACGCCGGAATTCGGGTCCTGCTTCCGTGGGGCGACAACGCGCGCTTCGACCTCGTAGCCATGATCGGAGCGTCATTTCTGCGCATCCAATGCAAGACAGGGCGGCAAGGCAGTGGATACGTGTCCTTCATCACCTGCGGTGTCGGCCGCGACGGG
>JAFAOS010000157.1 GCA_019247515.1 Chloroflexota bacterium
ACGCGGCGCTTGACCTCGCGCGGCTCGCTGAGCACGTCGAAGCCGGCGACGAGGGCGCTTCCGCTGCTCGGTCGCACCAGGCCGCTCAGTATGCGAATGGTGGTGGTTTTGCCGGCGCCGTTGGGCCCCAGGAAGCCGAAGACCTGGTCGGCGCCGACGGCGAAGGTCACGTCACGGACGGCGACGAACTTGCCGTAACGCTTGGTCAGGCCGGTGGCCTGGATGATCGGGGACGAGGTCGACGCCATGACGGACAACAAATATTGCCGTGCAAGTGTGCCGGACTGAGGGTCGGGATTGGCGGAACTCCTCCTGGCGGGCCACGGGTGCGATCAGGGTTTGGAGCCATGACTCGGGCCGTGTCGCTGGGTAGGGAGACCCCTACAACCCCCGACGGACGCGAGGGTCGGGTTTGGAGCTCGTGTGGTGCCCCAGACATTCGTGGTTGAACCCCCAAGCTACGTGGCGCTCGTCATTCTGAGGACTCGGCGTCGCGCACGCGCCAGCGGCGATGAAACTGTTGCCTCCCTTTGAGGTCGTCACTAACGATGTCGACGACATTTTCGTGGGAGACGAAGGCGAGGAATCCGGCGTCTCCTACGTGGCGCAGGAGTAGCGGCTCCACGTGAAGTGTGCGTCCGACAGCGCCGGAGTCAGCCGCTCGATGGCTCTTGCTTGTCTTTGCGCCACCAATCCGGTTGTGGCGGCGAGAGCTCCTTGATCGGCACCCAGTGGTTCTCGCCCCCGCTCAGCGGCTGGATTTCGGCCGCGCCGCGGCCCACCGACCAGACCACCACCAGGCCGTCGGTGGCCGACTGCGCCAGACCACCCACCTCGAGCCACTTCGGCGAGTGCCCGTAGCGCTCGCGCCGGTCGTCGTCGGCAATGCTGCGCAGGCGCCGCCTGACGCCAGCGCTGCGGTCGCCGATGGGCGCCGCACGGGAGTCGCCCCCAGCGTGCTCCAGCACCGCCGACGCGCTCCGCGCCCCACCCACCGAGCGCCCCTCGAGCAACGCCAGGCCGCCCACCTTGTCGAGCCCAGCGTTGGCCCGCGGGCAACCCGGTACGTGGACGCAGCTGGGACAGCCCTCGCTGCACGGACACTCCCGCAGCAGCGTGGCGGCCTCGGACAGCAGCCGCTCCAGCACGTGATACGCCTTTTCAGCCAGACCAATGCCGCCCTCGGCAAAGTCGTACACGTACAGCCGCTGCTCCTCGCTGCTCGACCCGATGTCGCGCCGGTCGCATAGCAGGCCCAGCGGCAGCGCATTGACCAGCGCGTGCTCCACCGTGTGCAGCGAAGGCAGGTCCGGGTCAAGCCCCGCCGGCACGTCCACCCACACGCCAACGGTGTCCAGCACGGACGCCAGCGGCTCCTCCAGTTTGCACGTCATGCTCTGCCCGCGCACCGTCTCGCGGTAGCCCACCACGGTTTCACACACGCGCAGCGGCCCCACGCTCACCGCCAGCGAAGCTTCGCCCAACGCCACCGTTCGCGAGGCGAGGGGTTCGTCGCGCGGCGCGACCTCGACTTCGACGATCGGCGCGCTGCGCGAATCAACAGATTCGGGATCGAGGCGCACCACGTGCGTCGTGCTGTCGAGGGCCATCACCCGGTAGCCGCGCCCGTTGTGCAGGTACAGCGCGCCCGGGTAGCACTCGCGTTGCAAATACGGCGGCTCGATCGTGCCGATCCGCGTCTGCCCCACCTGCAACGTGTACGCCTCGCGCGACGTGCCACGCAGCGACACCTCCGCGTGCACGCCTCGGCCTCGCGCCCGCCAGGCCGGCCCCGCGCTCAGCTCACCGGCCTCGACCAGGCGCTCGACGAGCCGCTGCGCGTTGCTCGGAAACAGACTCAGGTCGGCGGTGTCCAGCGCTCGCTCGGATGCCGCGCACAGCAGGTGGCCCAGGAGGATCGAGGCGTTGGACGGATCGACCGCGGCGTGCTCCATGGACTGGCCGAAGAAGGCGTCCGGGTTCTGGACGTGATACTGGTCGAGCGCATCATCGCCGGCCACCAGCACCACGAGCGCCTCGCGCTCGCCGCGTCGGCCGACCCGCCCGGCTTGCTGCCAGAAGCTCATGCTGCTGCCGGGGTAGCCGGCGATGACGGCCACATCCAGTGCGCCCACGTCGATGCCCAGCTCGAGCGCGTTGGTCGAGACCACGCCCCGCAGCGCTCCGCTGCGCAGGCCAGCCTCGATCTCGGCTCGCTCATCCGCGCGGTAGCCCGCCTTGTAGGCGCTGACCTGGCTCGCGAGCCGCGGCCCAAGCAGTCGGCGCACGTCCAGAAGCATGCGTTCCACTGAGACGCGCGCTCGTCCGAACAGGATGCCGTTGTAGCCGGCGCGCAGCGATTCGGCGAAGATCGACGCGGCTTCGAGGAAGACGCTCTCGTGCTCGTTCAGGCTCTCGTCGCCGCGCAGCGGCGGACGCCAGAACAGGAATCGCCGCGCGCCCGCACCCGCCGAATCGCCGAGCACCTCGACAAACGGCAGCCCGACCACCTCCTGGGCAAGCTCGACGGGATTGGCGATCGTGGCCGACGCGGCCACAAACGCCGGCCGCGCGCCGTAGTCTGCCGCGAGGCGTCGGAGCCGCCGCAACACCAGCGCGACGTGGGCGCCGAAGACGCCTCGGTACGAGTGCAGCTCGTCGACCACCACCAGGCTCAAATTGGCCAGCAACCCACGCCAGCGCCGGTGGTCGGGCAACAGGCTGCGGTGCAGGATGTCCGGGTTGGCGAGCAGGATGGTCGGCGGGTCGTCGGCCAGGCGCTGGCGCTCCTCGCGCGGGGTGTCGCCTGTCAGGACATCCACTCGCAATCCGAGCTGGCCGCACAGTCCGCGCAGGGCTCTGAGCTGATCGCCGATCAGCGCCTTCGTGGGATACAGATACAGTCCGCGCGTTCCGGGTCGGGTGAGGGCCCACTCGAGGGTGGGCAGGGCAAAGGCGAGCGTCTTGCCGCTGGCCGTCGGGCTGGCCAGCACGACGTTCTTTCCGTCCCGCAGCGCCTCGACGGTCGCGATCTGGTGCGCGTACAGCTGACGCACGCCAGATTCGACCAGCGCGCGGCCGAGCGCCGAAGGTAGACGCGGCCGCAGGATGCCAAGACTGGCCTCGTGAGCCGGGACGGCGCGCTCATGCACAAGAACCGACGAAGGCTCCGCCGCGCGTGACGCCAGCGTCTCCCGGAGTCGCTTGACGAGCGGATCGGCGGACTGCGCCATGACCCAAGAGGGTACCCTTCAGGGCGGGCGTGCCCTCCGTCTTTTCGATCAAACGTTCTGGTCGCCACCAGGCCGCCGATGCGCCTGCCTGGGCCCACACACTGCTGGCGGCGTTGCGTGCCGAAGACATCCACCATCTCGTCTTCCTGCCCGACACGGTCATGGGCCGCCTGCTGGCGCTGGCCGAGGCCCAGGAAGACGACTTCTTCAAGCTGGTCAACGTCCACCGTGAAGAAGAGGCGGTCGGCATTCTGACCGGCCTGTTCCTCGGCGGGCAGCGAGGCGCGATGCTCATCCAGAGCTCCGGGCTGGGCAATGCCCTGAACGCGCTCGGCTCGCTGGCGATGGCCTACCGCATCCCGTTCCCGCTGCTGGTCAGCCTGCGCGGCGAGCTCGGCGAGTTCAACCCCGCCCAGCTGCACATGGGGCGCGCGGTGCCGGGCTGCCTCGACGCGCTCACGATCCGGCACGTCACGCTGCGCTCGGAGGACTCCCTGCACACGCTTGTCGAGGGCGCGCTCAAGACGTGCTTCACCGCCGAAGAGCCCTTCGGCATCCTGCTCTCGGCGCAGCTGACCGGCTGGAAGTCCGAGAAATGATGCAGCGGCTCGAAGCCACCAGTATCGCGGTCGAGCTGGCGGGCGACGCGCCGATCATTGGTGGCGTCGGCAACAGCACCTTCGACCTGGTGCCGTACGACCGCCCGCGCAACTTCTACATGTGGAACTCGATGGGCATGGCCTCGTCGATCGGGCTGGGCCTGGCGCTCGCGCGGCCGGACCTGCGCGTGATCGTGCTGGACGGCGACGGCTCGGTCCTGATGAACCTGAGCTCGCTGGCAACTGAAACGGCCTGCGGTGTCCAGAACCTGGTCCACGTGATCTGGGACAACGGCGGCTGGGAGATCACCGGCGGACAGCCAGCCGGTTCGCCATTCGGCGTGAACCTGGAAGCCGTCGCACGTGGCTGCGGTTTTCTGAAAGCCGTGACGGTCGACGATCTCGTGAGTTTTCGAGAGGTCTTTATGGAAGCGATGGCGGACGATCAACCCTGGGCCATCGTCGGCCTGATCGAAGCCGGTGACTCGCCGTATCGCCCGAGCAAGAATTGCATCGCGTTGCGCGATCGTTTCAGGGCGTCGCTGTAGTCGGGCGGGGTACCCGCACGAATTCGTCGAGCAGGTCCTCGAGCGCACGTTCGGCATTGGTGGATCGACCGACGTGGGTCGGCGAGGTCTGGATCATCGTGCTGCGCGGAGCCACCAGCCAGTGGAACCGCTCGGGCCTGGGCAGCGCCGCGATCGGACCACCCTCCGCCTCGCCGAAGGCGATCGCTCGAAAGATGGCCAGGTGCCGCTCGACGCTGGCCAGGTCCACCCCGGGCGCCAGACTCCGCAATCGCTCCTCGTCGACCTCGAGCCGCGCCCCGAGAAAGTCCAGCTCACGGCTGAAGAGCACCACGCCCACGTTCAAAAACTCGCCACGCTCGACGCGCGGCACGACGCGGACGATCGC
>JAFAOS010000300.1 GCA_019247515.1 Chloroflexota bacterium
GAAGTACCGGGGAACCAACAAGCCCTACATCCAGAAGGTCATCGCCATCGGTATGGCGACCAACGCCATGCTGGCGGCCTACCAGGCCGGCGAGATCGATTACGTAGCCGGCGCCAACCTGACGCCTGCCGACAACGACCTGATCGCTGCCGATCCGACGCTGTCCAAGGAAGTCCACCCGCACTACGGCGACTTCCGCACCGACTACCTGTTCTTCGACTACCAGAACCCTCCTTTTAACAACCTGAAGGTGCGCCAGGCGTTCAGTCACGTCATCCCGCGCGACGACATCATCAAACAGATCCTCAAACCGACCCAGGCGATTCCGGCCTACTCGTTCCTGATGCCGGGCTTCCCCGCTTCCAACTCCGAAGGCTTGAAGGACATCCAGAGCTACGACCCGGAGCAGGCCAAGCAACTGCTCGCCGACGCGGGCTACCCGAATGGTCAGGGCTTCCCCAGGCTGACCCTGTGGCTGCGCGACGAGACGCCCGCGCGTCAGGCCATGTACCAGGCCATCGCGGCGTCCATCAAGCAGAACCTCAACATCGACGTCGACGTTTCGAACAAAGAGACGAAGACCTTCACCGACGCGATGAACGCCAAGCCGCCGCAGATCCAGTTCGGGGCGGTGTCCTACGGCTTCGATTTCCTGGACCCGTACAACATGCTCAGCGTGTTCCTCGGCAGTGGCCGCCACAACTGGATGAACGCCCAGTATGACGACCAGGTCAAGAAGGCGGCCGCCTTCACGGGCGACCCGGCCCAGCGCATCCAGATGTTCCAGGACGCCGAGCGTCTGCTGGTCACCGACGTGGGCGGCGTGTTCATCGACCACCGCACGGTGGCCGACATCTACAAGCCGTACCTGAAGGGCACCGAGCTGGAGCCCGACAAGAACGGCATCGCCGCGATGCACTGGCCCACCTATGCCAACATGAGCACGCTGGTCGGCTCGCTGTACATCTCAAAGGACGCGGCCGGACGGAAGTTGCCAAATTGACTTCCTTTGGTTTTGGGAGGAGTTCGCGCATGCGCGAACTCCCTCCAAAGTAGAAGCGTAGTGCTGCTGTATCTGTTTGGCCGGGTGTTGGGCATCTTCCTGGTGTTCATCACCGTCTCGATCCTCGTCTTCGGCCTGATGCACTCCATACCGGGTGGACCGTTCGACGAGACCAACGCGCCGCTGCCGCCCGCGGCCAAAGAGAACATCCTGCACAAGTACGGCCTCGACGAGCCCATCTACAAGCAATACCTGCTCTACATGTGGAACGCGCTGCACGGTGATTTCGGCATCTCGTTCCAGAGCCCCACTGAGACGGTCACCCAGCTCATCGGCCGCGTCTGGCCGACCAGCATGCAGCTCGGCATCCTGGCCATCATCATCGCCACGACGGTCGGGCTGAGCAGCGGCATCATGTCGGCGGTCCACCAGAACACCTGGGTCGACTACACGGTCACGTTCACCTCGACCCTGGGCCTCACCGTGCCCAATTTCGTCATCGCCCTGTGGCTGTTGCTGCTGTTCTCGGTGGGCCTGGGCTGGTTGCCGACCGGCGGCTGGCCAACCGCCAATGACCCTGACCTGCGAACGCTGATCATGCCGGCGATCACCCTGGCGCTCGGCCCGACCGCCCTGGTGGCGCGCTACACGCGGGCCAGCCTCGTCGAGGTGCTGCAGTCGGAATACATCCGCACCGCGCGCGCAAAAGGCTTGCAAGAACCCCTGGTCATCATGCGCCACGCGATGAAAAATGGGCTCATCCCGTTGATCACCGTGCTGATGCCGCAGATTCCCAACCTGATCACCGGCACGATTTTCGTCGAGCTGATCTTCCGCGTGAACGGCCTGGGAAAATTCTTCGTGTCCAGCATCTTCGTCCGCGACTACCCGATGATCATGGCCACGGTGCTGCTGGTCGCGACGCTGTGGAGCTTCACGTACCTGATCAGCGATCTGCTGTACATGGCGGTCGATCCGCGCATCAGACTGTTCGGTAAATCCCGGTGAGCGTCGCCGCCGCCCAACCGCTGGCGACGCCGCGGCCGACTACGCTGCTGCGGCCACAGAGGACGTTGTTGGGCGACGCCGCCTGGCGCTTCTCACGCAACAAGATGGCTGTTGTCGCGCTGGTGATCGTCGGCCTGTTTCTGGCGATCGCCATCCTGGCGGACGTCATTTCGCCGGCCCGCTACGACTACTCGGTGCTGTCGGAGGCCAACCAGTTTCCCAACAGCCATCACTGGCTGGGGACCGACTCCGTCGGCCGCGACTTTCTGAGCCGGCTGATCTACGGGGCGCGCGTGTCGCTGGCCGTCGGCTTGTCGGTGCAGCTGTTCGCGCTGGCCATCGGCCTGACGCTGGGCACGTTCGCCGGCACGTTCGGCGGCGCTGCCGACTACCTGGTGATGCGTCTGGTCGAGGTCTTCACCGCGCTACCCATCTGGCTGTTCGCTCTGCTCCTCATCTCAGTGTGGCGCGGCTCCGACCAGATGGTCGGCGGTGGCTTTCTCAACGTCGTGATCGCCATCGGCCTGGTGTCCTGGATTCAGGTGTGCCGGCTCACGCGGGCGCAGTTCCTCTCGCTGCGCGAGAAGGAATTCGTCCTGGCGGCGACGTCCATGGGCGCGACGCGCTTCCAGATCGCCCACCGCCACCTGCTGCCGAATGCCGTCGGGCCCCTGATCGTAGTTGTGACGCTGGGCGTGCCGACGGCGATCTTCGTCGAAGCCGGCCTGAGTTTCCTGGGCTTCGGCATCAACGACCCGCTGCCCAGCTGGGGCAAGATGATCGCCGACTCGCTGGCCTACGTCCGCGTGTACTGGTACCTGGCCTTGTTCCCGACGCTCCTGCTGGCGCTGTCCATGTTGAGCTTCTCGTTCGTCGGCGACGGTCTCCGCGACGCGCTCGATCCACGGTATAGCCGTTAGGGCGGCGCAGGCCGGGCGCGGCGCGGGTGAGGCGAATTTTCACGGCAACTCTGTTCGGCCTCGCGGATAGCCCTCACCCCCGCCCCTCTCCCAGAGGGAGAGGGAGCGGTCAGGGTTATTTGCACCAGACCTGCGCCAGCACGCGCATCACGTTTTCGCCCAGCACCGCGGCGATGTCGGCATCCGAATAGCCGTGCTTCACCAGCCAGCGCGTGATGTTGTGGAACTCTTCGGACGGGTTCTCGATGCCGTCGACGAACTCCACCTCCTCGAAGTCCGAGGTGCCGTGCGCCGCCTGAATCGACAGTTGCCGGGCGAACGCGTGGTGCAGCGCCACGTGGTCGCCAAAGAGCGTGTCGGGGCCGAACGCCACGTGGTCGATGCCGATCAGGTTGGCGGCGTACTCGAAGTGCTGCATGAACGACTCGAGGTTGTGGTGCGGGTGGTCCTTGGTGAGCGTGGTATGCGGCGCGGCCTCGATGCCGATGACGCCGCCCTTGTCGGCGCACGCCTTCAGGATGTGGTCGGGCTTCATGCGCCGCGTGTTCCACAGCGCTCGGGCGCCGACGTGGGTGATGAAGATCGGCTGCTCGCTGACCTCGATCGTGTCCAGCGAGGTCTGGTCGCCCGAATGGGAGATGTCGATGGCGATGCCGAGTTTGTTCATGCGCCGCACGGCCTGGCGACCGAACTGGGTCAGTCCGCCGTCGTTCGTCTCGCGCAGACCACAGCCGAGGGTGTTCGCCTCGCTATAGGCAATGCCTGACTGACGCACGCCAAGGCCATACAGCACGTCGAGTCGGTCGACCTCGTTTTCGATGGGCGTGGCCGCTTCCAGGCCGGGGACGAACGCGATCTGTCCGTTCTGTTTCGCGCGCCGGATGTCCTCCGTGGTCTCGGCGCGGATGACCATGTCCTGGTGGGCGATGTCGCTCAGGCGCATGCCGAGGTCCCAGATGATGTCGTCCCACTTCCAGCCGGCTTTGGAGGTGATGACCGCGGTGCCGTCCATCAGGTTGTCGAAGATGGCGTCGATGCCCGAGACGCTCAGTCCTTCGTAGCCGGTCCAGTCGCGGCCCGCGCGCCGGTATTCCCAGATCTCGTCGGGATTCTGGGGCACGACGAAGGCGTGGTCGTGCAGGGAAATGACCAGGTTGTCGCGCATGAGCCGCTGGACGCGCTGCTCCTGCTCGGAGCTGACCTCGACCTTTTTCGAGGGGACGCGCTCCACCTCTTTGACCAGGGTGAAGGGGCGGTAGTCGACGCCGGCTTCGAGGTACTGGAACGAGCGGTAGCCCGAGTACTGCTTGGACATGGGGTAGAGGATACGTTCGTTTTTTTACCGATAGCGTGGGTCCAGAGTGTCCCTTAGCCCGTCGCCGAGGAAGTTGTAGGCCAGGACCACGACTGTCACCACGATGCCTGGATAGACGGCCAGCGCGGCGGCGGTGAAGACGTATTGCTGGGCGTTCTGCAGCATGTTGCCCCACGAGGCAGTCGGCGGCTGGATGCCCAGACCCAGATAGCTGATCGCCGACTCGGTCAGAATCGCGATGCCGACCCCCAGCGTCGCCGAGACCACCAGCGACGCGGTCGTCTGCGGCAGGATGTGGCGTGCGAGCACGTACGGTCCGCTGGCGCCCAGCGCCTGGGCCGCTTGCACGAACTCGGTGGCTTTCCAGCGCAGCGTCTCGCCAAAGATCACGCGCGCCACGGGCATCCACGACGTCGCGCCGATGATGAGCACGATGGTCACCGGATTCGCCCCAAAGACCGTGACCGCCGCCAGGATCAAGAACAGACCGGGGATGGCCAGCATGGCGTCGGTCAGGCGCATCAGCACCGCGCTGGCGATGCCCCCGTAAAAACCTGCCAACGCGCCGACCAGCAAGCCGAGGACAATCGAGGTCAGCATCGCGCAGAAGCCGACGACCAGCGAAACCTGCCCGCCCTGGAGCATCCGCGCCAGCTCGTCGCGGCCAAGCTCGTCGGTGCCGAGCGGATGCTCGGGCGACGGATCGAGCAAGGCGTTGATCGGATCGGTGGCCTGGGGTGAGATCGTCCACACGCGCGGACCGACGACCACCGCCAGGTGCAACACGACCAACACGATGAGCGACGCGCACGGTAGTGGCTGGCGGAGCAGTCGGTACCACGCGCCGTGCCGCTTCGACTTCGGCGCCGAGGTCATGTCAGCCGGATGCGCGGGTCGATCCAGGTATACGCCAGGTCTACCACCAGACTGGCCAGGATCACGATCGCCGCGATGACGACCGTGATGCCGACAACCAGCGGGTAATCCCGACCATTGGCCGCCTCCACCGCCAGCCGACCCATCCCCGGCCAGCCGAAGACCGCCTCGGTCACCACCGCGCCACCCACCAGACGCGGCACCAGGGCGCCAATCACGCTGATTACCGGTACGAGCGCGTTGCGCAGGCCGTGGCCATAGGTCACCACCGTGCGGCTCAAGCCTTTGGCGGAGGCGGTGCGGATGTAGTCCTGACCGAGGACTTCGAGCATGGCGGAGCGCGTGAAGCGCACGATGGTCGGCAGCGCCGCGGTCGCCAGGACCAGCGTCGGCATCAGCAGGTGCTGGAGGCGGTCGCCGATGCTGAAGTCTGCACCGCTGGTCGCCACGCCGGATGACGGCAGCCACTGCATGTTGACCGAGAAGGTCAGGATCAGCATGATGCCGAACCAGAAGGCCGGAATGGACAGGCCGAGCAAGCTGGCGGCGGACAGCGCGTAATCCGTGGGACCGCCGCGTTTGAGCGCGGAGACCACGCCCATCGGGATGCCGACGACGATCGACAGCATCAGCGCCAGGCCGCTGAGCAGCAGGGTGTTCGGCAGTCGCTCGCCGATACGATCGAGCACCGGCTGCTGCGTGGTGAGCGAGGTGCCCAGGTCACCGTGCAGCGCGCCGCCGAGCCACTCCAGGTAGCGGACAGGCACCGGCTGGTCGAGCCCGAAGCGGCGGGTGAGCGCCTCCCGCTGCTCGGGGGTGACGTCGAAGCGCATCAGCGCCGAGGGTCCGCCCGGTGCCAGGTTGATCATGAAAAACGTGATCGCGCTCACGATCAACAGCACCAGGACGCCCTGGGCGAGCCGCGCGAGGACTATACGGAGCGTGGCGGGGTCCCCTCCGCGGAAATCACCCCTTCTTGATGGACCACTCCTGCACGTAGTGCATGGCGTCGCGCAGGTTCAAATCGGGCACGCCCTGGAGCGAGTCGCTGACGACGTCGATCTCCTGCGGATACCAGAGGAAGTTGTACGGCAGGTTGTCGGCCATGTACGTCTGCAACTGGGTGTAAATGGTCTTGCGGGCCGCCGGGTCGCTGGTCTTCTGCCCCTGGGTCAACAGGTCGTCCAGCGCCTGGTCCTTGTAGCCGGGGATGTTGAAGCCCTTGCCCGCCGCGCTCGACGCGTAATACGGGTACACGTCCGGGTCATTGGGATACACCCACCAGTTGACGGTGGCGGTGTAATCCCGATTGACGACGACCTTCTGGATGTACGCGTTCCACTCCATGGCATTCAGATCCGCCTGAATGCCCACCTTCTTCAGGTTCTGCTGGATCAGCTCGTTGGTCGGCTCCAGCACGCCCCGCTGACCAACATCCATGGTGAATGAAAATGGCTGGCCGTCCTTTTGCAGCAGGCCGTCCGGACCAGAAGCGGTCCAGCCCGCCTCTGACAGCAGCGCGGTTGCCTTCGACGTGTCATACGGATAGCGGTTCTCGAGCGAGGAGTCGTAGTACGTCTTGAGCGCGGGCACGATGGCCGAGTTGGCGACAGTCCCGTAGCCCTTCTCGATGGCCTGGATGATCGCGTTGCGATCGATCGCGTATTCGATCGCCTGCCGTACGCGCACGTCCTGGAAGCGCGGGTCGGTCTGATTCAGTGCCAACCAGTAGTACTGGACCAGGGTCCGCGGCTGGACGCTCAGGCCCTTGGCGCCCTTGAGCCGATCGACGGCGGCCTTGTTGTCCAGGATCATGATCTGCAGCTCGCCGCTGAGTGACTGGGCGATCTGCGTGTTGGCGTCCGCGACAATTTTGAATACCACCTGGTCCAGCAGCGGCTTGCCCGCGTAGTACGTGTCATTGCGCGTGAGCACGACGCTCTGGCCGGCGGTGACGCTCTGGACCTTATAGGGACCGGTGCTCACGGGCATGCTCTTGTTGAAGGAGTTGAGCTGCCAGGGATCGCCGGCGCCGTCGAAGACGTGCTTCGGCAGGATGCCCGCGTTGTACGCCAGGTACGACGGCAGCGCCGCGAACGGACGACTCAGATTGAAGACGACCGTCTTCGGATCGACGACTTTCACGTCGGTGACGGCGGAGAAATTGCCCCGGCCGGTGGCGCCGGCGTCCGGCTTGAGCACGATCTGATTGAACGTGTAGTCGACGTCGGCGGCGGTGAAGGGCTGGCCGTCGCTCCAGGTGACGTCGTCGCGCAGGTTGAACGTCCAGCTCATGCCGTCGTCGGCGGCCTTCCAGGACGCGGCCAGGTCCGGGGCCGGATTCAGGTCTTTGCCCGGCCGGGCCAGTCCGCCGAAGAGCACGCGATTGACGAACAGCGACTCGACGAAGGCATTGGGATGCCAGGGGTTGAGGGTGGGATCGGCGCCGATGGGCAGCGTGACGGCGCCGCCGGGCGCGCCACTGGCAGCGGCGGCGGCAGCGGCGGTGGGTTGGGCGGCGGCTGCCGTGGTTGGCCCTGGCGCGGGCGCCGTCGTCGGCGCCGCGGCCGCCGAGCTGGTCGGGTTTGTCGCCGCCGCGGGCGGACTGGTCGGCGCCGCGGCAGGGGCGCTCGACGTACACGCCGCCAGCAGCCCGAGGGCGCCCAGACCGAGCAACCCGCCGCCTCGGATCAGCAGCGACCGTCGGGAGAATGCAGAAGTGTTACGGGCACTGGTCATTGCGCGGGCAATCTTACGTCTGCACCCCCGCGCCCAGCCGCATGTGCTCGCGCATCAGATCCTGCCACGCCGTCTCGCGCGCGGCGTTCAACGCCAGCGAGCGCAGGTGGTACACCTCGGGCGAGTGGGGTTGCTTCGGCTCCTGGCCTTTCTGCAGCGCCTTGAGCTGCTTCAACAGCAGGCGGCGCGTGGCGATCACGCCGAGGTCGCTGGCGCCGAGGTGCTCGCGGCTTCGATCCGAGAGAGGTCCGCGCTGGTCCTCCTGGACCGCCATGTCCTGGACGCGCACGCCGCGAATCCCGGTGAAACTCTCCGTCTTCTGCAGCTGGCGATCGATGAGATAGTCGTTGGCCTTCGTCTGCCTGGCGCGGAAACTGGCGTCCGTTTCGACGACGGGCGTGCGACCAACCGACTTGTCGGGACTCCAGATCACCGTCATGCCGAACATGGTCAGGTCGTCGATCGGCACGGCGGCCGTCCAGATGTAGTTGGTGTCGCGGGCACGCGGCACGATCGTGTAGCACGGCAGCATGAACGGGGTGATGCGCCAGTAGAACTGCTCGGGTCCGGCCTCGCGTCGGGCGGCGATCGCCGCACCGAAATCGGTCTCCAGGACTTCGAACACCGGCTGCCGATCGGAGTTGGCGTTGTACGGCTGGATGCCGCCCGGTCCGACGCTGCCATGCAGGAACGGCGCGTGCGACGAATCGACCTCACCCTCCAGGTTCTGCAGCCAGTTGCAGTCCTGGAAACGCTTGTGGACGTTGCGCTGGTCGGATGGGACGTCGAGCCACTCGAAATGCGGCACTTCCGGCGTGTGTTCGGGCGGCCCCATGTACACCCACACGAAGCCGCCTTTGTCGACTGCGGGGTAGGCTGGCTGGTGGATCTTCTCCGCGAACTTGCTCCTGGCCGGTTCGTTGGGCATGTCGACGCAGGCGCCGTCGGCGCTGAACTTCCAGCCGTGGTACACGCAGCGCAGGCCCTCCTCCTCGTTGCGTCCCCAGAAGAGGTTGGCGTTGCGGTGCGGGCACCACGTGTCTAGCACCGCCGGACGGCCGCTCGTCGTTCGGAACGCCACGAGGTCTTCGCCGAGCAGTCGCAGCCTGATGGGCGGACAGTCCGGCTCCGGCAGCTCTTCGGAGAGGAGCGCCGGCAGCCAGTAGCGGCGCATCAGCTCACCCATCGGCGTGCCCGGGCCGACGCGCGTGATCAACTCATTGTCATGTTTGGACAGCATCGAAAACAGTGTAAGAAGTCTTCTAGAACCAGTCCGTTGGGCCGCGTGCCATCCAGCGCGAGCCGCGCGCGTAGCGTTCGGGATTGATCAGCGGCGGCCGGGCGCGAAATCCGTGCAGTGCGCGCAGCGTGATCCAGTAGAACAGCGGATGGGTGACGGCGTGGTTCATCTGGTCGAGCGCCAGGTGGGCGGCCAGGCCGCCGGCCAGACCATCGGCGAGCGGGGTGCGGCGGGTCAGCAACGTCAAAACCCACTCCCAGGCGTGCAGCGGCAGGATCGACCAGCGGATGTCGGCGCCCTGACGATTCGCCAACAGGTCGACCACGTGGTCGATGTCGACCAGCACCCCGGCGATCAGGATCGGCACCGCCGAGCGCCAGCGACGCGTCCGCGCCACCATCAAAGCCGCCAGTCCAAGAGAAAGCGCGGTGTGGTAGCGCGGCTTCGGCACCTCGCTACGCGTTGACCAGCCGCATGACCTCGGCGGCTCGATCGAGCGCGGGCAGGACCACGTCGGCTGGCGCGGCCGGGATGCGGAACACGCACCGACTGACGCCCGCGGCCGCGTACGAGTCGATCAGCCGAGCGTCCGTCGACGAGCCATACACGGTCACAGGTAGCTTGTCGCGGCCAGCGTCCGAACAGCGTTGCCAGAATTCGGCGATGCGCTCATCCAGCGGTCGATCGGTGCGGTCTGGATGCGGCATCCACTCGTCGCAGAACTGGATAACGCGATCGATCGCCGAAGAGTAGTCGCCGCCCAGCAGCACCGGCGGCCGCGGCTTCTGAACGGGCTTCGGCCACGACCAGATGCCCTCGAAGTTCACGTAGCGACCGTGGAACGAGGCGACGTCCGAGGACCAGATCGCCTCCATGGCCCGCATCCGCTCGTCGAACACGCGCCAGCGGACGCGGGGATCGACGCCGTGGTTGGCGACCTCTTCACGCAGCCAGCCGGCGCCGACGCCAAAGAGAAAGCGTCCACCGCTGAGCACGTCTACGCTGGCGACCTCCTTGGCCAGCAGGATCGGGTCGCGCTCGATGACCAGGCAGATGCCCGTGCCGAGCTTGATGGAGGTGGTTGCGGTGGCCACCGCCGCCAGGGCGACGAACGCGTCGAGCGTATGCGAGTACTCGGGCGGCAGTTCGCCGCCGCCCGGGTAGGCGGTTACGCGCTCCGAGGGGATATGCGTGTGCTCGGGCAGAAACAGCGATTCAAACCCGCGCTCCTCGGCGGCGCGGCCAAAGTCCACGACATGCATGGCGAAGTCCGCCGGGAACATCGCCACCCCAAACTTCATCAATGTTTCGTCTCAGCCCGCGCATGCGCGGGCTCCATCCAACTAAGGAACAATTCAGAGCATGCGCGTGGGCCACATGAGCGTGCGCCACATGTGGGCGACGGGGCTGCCGTCGAAGCCCAGGCCTTCTTCGGGCTGGCGGAAGTTGCGGCCCAGCACGTCTTCGAAGTCCTCGAGCTGGACCGAGACGTTCGGATCGAACGAGTACAGGTCGTTGACGCAGATCTGACGGCTGGTCATGTACCACTTGTGCTTCAGCGCTTCCCTGTAAGCCTGCTCGATGTACGGTTCGGGCTTGTAGTCGGCGCCGAAGTTGCGGATGTACTGCTCGGGGTACGGGTAGCCAACCGACTCGTCGGGATAGAAGCGCAGCGCCTGGTGGTAGCGGATGGCCCAGCTGATCTCTTCGTCGACGTAGGGCTCGATCAGTTGCGCGCCCCAGTAGCCATGGTCGGCCTGGATGAAGCCCGCCACGGCGATGTCGTGGAGCAGGCACGCGGCGACGACCTTGTCGGGGAAGCCGTTCTTGCGGGCCAGGTTGGCGCTCTGCAACAGGTGCTGGACACCGCCCTGGCGCAGCCGCAGACGATAGAAGTCCAGGATCCTGGGCTTGGCCGGCATCGCGGGCAGCCGCGGGTCAGGACCCTGGAGCATGTGCTGGCCGGGCTTCAGCGGCGGGCGGACCATGCCGACCCGCGGGTCGATCTCGCCCATCGTGTACAGCGGCGACTTGCTCGGCACGCGATCGAGCGTCTGCATCATCTGTTCTTCGAGCTCGTCCGCCCGCTCGGAAATGGACTTGTTCGGGCCCGCCGGATTGGCTGTTTGCGTCATGCCACAGTTACCCCCTGGGAAGCGCTCCGTTCTTGTCCTGCCACTGTACCAAACCAGGAATTGTCCCCCTCCGCACAGCGTTTTCTGGGCCGAACGAGATAGCGGCGGCTCGTACCATGTCGGGCGAACAACTGCCATGACGAATGCGACGAGTGAGGTGGTGGCTGCGTTTGGTCAGCCGGAGGAACGCGTAGAAGCGCAGCTCAAGGTGCGCGGGGTGGCCCGCTACGCGGCGGACGCGTCGATGCCGGGCATGCTGTGGTCGGCCACGCTCTACAGCCCGCTGTCCCACGCGCGGATCACGCGCATCGACGCTCAGAAAGCCCGGAGCATCGAGGGCGTCCACGCCGTCCTGACCGGGCACGAGCTCGGCAACATCCTGTGGGGCCGCCGCATCCGCGACTGGCCGCTGCTCGCCCGCGACCGCGTCCGCTTCATCGGCGACCGCGTGGCGGTGGTCGCCGCCGAGACGCCCGACATCGCGCGACAGGCCGTCCAGGCCATCGAAGTCGAGTACGAGGAGCTGCCTGCCGTCTTCGATCCGCTGGACGCCCTCAACCCGGACGCGCCGCTCCTGCACGCGGACGGCGATAGCTACGCGCTGTTCGGCCCCGGCTCGCGCGCGCCGCGGTCGCATCCAAACGTCCAGGGCACGCAGGCCGTCCACAAGGACGATGCCGAGATCGACGCGGTCTTCGGCACCGCGCATCGCGTCTTCGAGCACACGTTCACCACGCCGCGCGAACACCAGGGCTTCATCGAGCCGCCCGGTAGCCTGCTGTGGGTCGACGCGGACGAGGTCGTCCACGTCGTCTGCACCAACAAGATGCCCTTTGGCCTGCGCGACCAGCTGAAAACGGTCGCGGGTGTCGACGAAGAGCGGATCGACGTCGACGCGAATTTCGTCGGCGGCGATTTCGGCGGCAAGGACCAGGTCTACAACGAGCTGCTCAGCTACTTCCTGGCGCGCGCCACGGGTCGACCGATCAAGTCGATCATGAGCTACGCCGAGTCATTGACCACCCACAACTCGCGCCACTGGTCGCACCTCACGTTGCGCTCGGCGGTCGACGCCGACGGCCACTTCCTGGCGCACCGCATGGACGTGGTTTTCGACGGCGGTGCCTACGCGGCCACCAAGATCGGTCCAGGCGTGTTGCCGGGTGGCGTCTTTCAAGGCATGGCGCCGTACCGCGTGCCGCACGTGCGCATGGAGGCGCGCGCCGTCTACACCAACAACATGCCGGGCGGGATCATGCGCTCACCTGGCGAATTGCAGGGCGTCTGGGCCGCGGAGTCGCACGTCGACATGATCGCCCGCGAGCTCGGCATGGACCCGATCGAATTTCGGCTGCGGAACGTCACCCACGACGGCGACACCGACGTGACCGGCGCAACGGTCCACATGCCCCAGGGGGAGGCGGTGCTCAGGCGGCTCCGCGACGAGCTCCGACGTGTCGAGGGGTCGGACGGGCGTGGGCAGATGACGGGCTCGAACAGCGCATCGCGACCCCGCTATGGGCGGGGTGTCGGTCTGGGAACCCGACATGTGGGCGACGGCCGTTCGCAGATGCGCGTCACGCTCCTGCCGGACGCGCATCTGCAGGTCGAAGTTGGCCTGCCCGACCAGGGCACCGGCTCGCACACGGTCGCCCAGCGCGTGGTGGCCGCCTCGCTTGGCGTCTCGCCTCAGCGCGTCGGCGTCAAATACTCGAGCACGCTCGGCGGCGTGTTCGACGCCGGGGCTGGCGGCAGCAAAAGCACCCACTCGATCGGCGCGGTGGCCATGCAAACGGGCGCCCAGCTCAAAGATCGACTCCAGGAGTTGGCCGCCGAGGTGATGGGCTGGCAGGCCGACGAGATAGAGCTCACGGGTGACCGCTTCGTCGCGGGCAGCGACAGCGCTGGATTCGAGGAAGTCGCCACCCGAATTGCGCGCGGCGGGCAGGTCCAGGTCGAAGGCACGCACACACCCGAGCCCGCCCACGCCGAAGGCGTCCGCGACGCCAACTACACGGCCTTCGCCATCGAGGTCGCGGTGGATACCGATACCGGCGAGGTGCGCGTGATGGACGTCCTTCAAGTAGTGGATGTCGGGACGATCATCAATCCCGTTGCCCACGAGGGTCAGCTGCGGGGCGGCTTCGGCTTTGGGCTCGGCGCCGCGATCATGGAGGACCTGGCGACCCAGGACGGCCGCGTGCTCACCGCGAACCTGGGCGACTACAAGCTGCCGACGCAGATGGACATGCCGCCACATCGACTGGTGCATGTGGAGTCGGTGGGACCGGGCCCGTTCGGGGCGAAGATGGCCGGCGAGCTGAGCAACTGCGCGGTTGCGCCCGCGGTGGCCAATGCCGTCTTCGACGCGGTCGGCGTGCGTGTGACGGACCTGCCGATTTCGGCGGAGGCCGTGCTGCGCGGCTTGAGCTGATGCAGACCCGCAAGTGCGACCTGTGCGTGGCGCTGCGCGTCACCCCCTGGTACTACGAGGACGACGTGTGCTGGATCGCCGAGTGCGAGATCTGCGAGGTGCCCATGGTCGTCTGGCGGCAGCACGGCACCTCCCCGCCGCCTGACGAGCGCGAGACGATGCACGCACGCCTGCGCGAGGTCGCCGAAACACACTTCGGGGCCATCTACATCGACGACCACATGCGCCAGATTCCCGACCACTACCACGCCCACGGCCGACCCGAGGGTGGCTTCTGGGGCCGCGATTTTCCGAAGCGTCCGTCGCGCTAGTCGCGACTGGAGGTGAACGCCGGCATCACCTCGCGGGCGAACAGCTCCATCGACTTCAGCACCCGCTTCTGATCCAGGTCGCCGAACCAGAAGCTGCAATTGAAGTGGTTGATGCCGACCGCGTCCTGGATGTGCTGAATCTGGCGGATGACCGTGTCCGGCTTGCCGACGACGACGAAGCGCGAAAGCAGCTCATCGGTGTCGGGCTCGCGGGGAAGTGGCACGGCCACCGCGTGGCCGTTGTCGACCTTTTCATAGTGGTTGCGCAGGCTCAGCGTGACGCGCATGTTCCAACGCGCGTGCTCGGCGGCGTCGCGCGCGTCGGCGTCGCTGTCGGTGACGTACACGGCCCGCTGGACGCCGACCTCGGGCGCGCAGCTCGGATTGACTTCCGCCAGGAGGCGGTCGAACAGCGCACGGAACTCGGCCATGCGCTCGACGGGTACGCCAAAGCCGCCCGTCAACAGGTTGAAGCCGCGCCGCACGGTGGCCTCGACCGAGCTCGGACTCTGCGCGGTCACCCAGATTGGCGGACGAGGCGTCTGGAGCGGCGACGGAAAGATCGTCGTCTCGGGGATGTCGAACAGCTTGCCGGCGTAGCTGAAGGGCTTGCCTTCGAGCGCCTTGACAATGATGTCGATGGACTCGTCCCACCGTCCGCGCGCCGATTCCAGCTCCAGACCCAGGCGCTCGAATTCGTAGTACTGGTAGCCGCGACCCAGTCCGATGTCGACCCGCCCGCCGGCCAGCACGTCCAGCGTGGCGATCTCCTCGGCGACCATCAGCGGGTGGTGCAGCGGCACGACGATCACCGCCGTGCCGACTCGCAGCCGCGTCGTCTTGGCGGCCAGGTACGTCGCCACCTGCACCGGTCGACCCACGTAGCCGTACGTCGAGAAGTGGTGCTCTGCCAGCCAGATATTGCGGAAGTCGAGCGCTTCGGCGGTTTGCGCGTGCTCGACTGCCCGCGCGTACATCTCCTCGGACGACTGCGCCGAGGGCGACTGCATCAGCAGGAACGTTCCAAAGTGCATCGGCGAGTTGCTTCGGTCAGCTTAGCCCGCCCTACCCTGCATCTGCATGCTCGCCTATCTGATCGTCACGGGGACGACGACCGCGCCGCGCGCAGGCGAACTGGTCGCCGGCTTGCTGGGCATGTTCGAGCAGGTGATCACCATCGCCACGCCGCACGCCGCGCGGGTCATCGCCTCCCGCGATCTCTCCACGATTCCGGGCAACCGCCTGGTCGAGTCGTACTTTGACGCCGCGATCCTGCCGCGCCCGCCGGACGGCCTGCTGCTGGTCGCGCCGTGCAGCTTCAACTCGCTGAACAAGCTGGCGCACGGCATCGCCGACAACCTGGCCCTGTCGGTCGCCGCCGAGGCCATCGGCCGCGGCACGCCGGTTCTGGTAGCGGTGAGCGTCAACCCGCCGCTGTGGCGCCACCCCCAGGCAGCCCGCTCGGCGGCCACCCTGCGCGAGTGGGGCGTGACCGTGATCGACCCGGCCGAAGAAGAGGGCTACCTGCGCATGGCGTCCAAGGAGGTCATTCTCTCCGCCGTACACGGCAAGCTCTGAGCCGCCTGTATCTCGCTATTACGGGAATTTATGGCGGTGATAGTGGGGTTTATACCGCCGCTGCCCTCGCGGCCGTGCGATACTAGCTTCGAAACCCGCTCTTACTTATCCCAGGGGACCCACTCGGCAGCGTCGCTCGTTGGTGGGCGAGTCATCGGCACCCGTCTTCTTCCAGAGCACCTGGCGCTGCTGACGCGGCCCCAGGTCTATTCCAGGAGGTGGCTGCGTACCGTGGCTCGCGAAGACCTCGTCATTCGCATCGCCGGTGAAGCCGGTGAAGGCGTCCTCATCACCGGCCAGATGGTCACTCAGGCCACCGCGCGCGCCGGTTATTACGTCCTGACCGACTCCGTCCCGCCCGCCGAGATCAAAGGCGGCTACAGCTTCTATCAGATCCGCCTCAGCGAGCAGCGCCTGCGCGCCCGCGGCGACCTGGTCGACGTCCTGCTCGCCTTCAACCAGGAGGCCTTCGACAACTCGATCGAGCAGCTGCGCGACGGCGGCATCCTGATCTACGACTCCGCCGAGCTGCACCCGGCCGCCAACGACCGCTACCGCGCCTACGCCGTGCCGCTGACCGACATTGCCAAGAACCAGGTCGAGCTGACGCTGGCCAAGAACATGGTCGCCGTCGGCGTGGTGGCCGGTCTCTTCGGCCTGGACCCGCAGCACGTCCACCGACTGCTCATGGAGTCGAAGCTGGCCAAGAAAGGCGAGGACATCCTCAACAAGAACCTCAAGGCGGTCGACCTGGGCTACGCGTTCGTGCAGGAAAACGTCGCCGAGCGCGGGTCGCTCGAGGTCCGACCGTCGAAGCTGGAGGGGCGCATCGTTCTATCGGGCAATCACGCCGTCGCCCTCGGCGCGCTGGTCGCCGGCTGCCGACGCTACGCCGGCTACCCGATCACGCCGGCCACCGACATCATGGAGTTCCTGGCCGACGAATTGCCCAGGCTCGGCGGCGCGGTCATCCAGGCCGAGGACGAGATCGCGGCTATCGGCATGGTGGTCGGCGCCTCGTACGCCGGCCAGAAATCGATGACCGCGACCTCGGGTCCCGGCATCAGCCTGATGACCGAGATGCTCGGGCTGGCCAGCATGGCCGAAATCCCGACGGTGGTGATCGATTGCCAGCGCGCTGGACCGTCCACCGGCATGCCGACCCGCCACGAGCAGGGCGATCTGAACATCGCCGTCTACGGCGCGCATGGCGAAGTCCAGCGCGTCGTGCTGGCGCCCACGAGCGTGATGGACTGCTTCTGGACCACCGTCGACGCCTTCAACCTGGCCGAAGAGTTCCAGTTGCCGGTCATCGTCCTGCAGGACACCGTCCTGGCCGTGCGGACCGAGAGCATTCCCCGGCCGGACCTCTCGCGCGTGAAGATCGTGAATCGCAGCACGTTCGCGTATCGCGATGCGGGTGACGGCAAAGAACCGGGCTACGACGCCACGTCCGGGCCCGAGCAGTACCTGCGCTATCAGATCACGGCCGATGGCATCTCGCCGATGGCCATCCCCGGCACACTCGGCGGCGCCTACGTGGCAACCGGCCTGGAGCACACGCAAGCCGCCAACACCAGCTCCGATGCCCGCAACCACTCGGCCATGACCGAGAAGCGCTTCCGCAAGCTCGAAGGTGTGCTGAAGAAGGCGCCACCCGCCCACGAGTATGGCGATCCGTCGGCAGACGTCGGCTTCCTGACGTGGGGCAGCACGTTCGGGGTGGTCGCCGAAGCGATCGACCGGCTCGCCGCCAGGGGCATCAAGGCGCACGCGCTCGCACCGCGCATGGTGTGGCCGCTGCCGACGCACCAGATCGACGCCTTCCTGCGCAACAAGCGCCAGGTGATCGTGCCCGAGGTCAACTACACCGGCCAGTTCGCGCAACTCTTGAAGACGCACTATCAAAATGTGGAATTCATCCGACTCAACGTCTACGGCGGTCAGCCGTTCAGCGTGACGCGCGTTGTCGAGTCGGTCGACAAGGTCCCCGCCACCAACGGGACGGTGGACACGCGCAAGGAGGCCGCGGTACATGCCTGATCAAACAGTCACAGTCGACGTCGAACATTCGGTTGAGGACTACAAGAGCGGTGTCAAGCCGACCTGGTGCCCGGGTTGTGGGGATTTCGGGGTCCTGAACGCGGTCTACAACTCGATGCGGGCCAAGGGCTACGCGCCGCAGGACGTCGTCCTGGTCAGCGGCATCGGTTGCTCCTCGCGGCTGCCATTCTTCTCGAGCACGTATGGCTTCCACACCGTCCATGGCCGCACGATGCCGATTGCCACCGGCATCAAAGTCGCCAACCCGAACCTGAAGGTGCTGGCGCTGGGCGGCGATGGCGACGCCTTCGCCATCGGCGGCGGGCACTTCATCCATGCCGCACGCCGCAATCTCGACGTGTGCTACGTGATCATGGACAACGCCATCTACGGTCTCACCAAGGGCCAGACGTCGCCCACGTCGATGGTCGGCTTCGTTACCAAGACCACGCCCAAGGGCACCCCCGATCGGCCGGTCAACCCACTGCAGCTGGCGATGGCCAGCGGGGCGACGTTCGTGGCGCGCGCGTTCTCGGGCAAGCCCAAGGAGCTGGCCGACCTGATCGTCCAGGGCATCGACCACAAGGGTTTCGCGATCATCGACACCTACAGCCCGTGCCCGACCTTCAACAAGGTCAATACTTTCAAGTACTACCGCGACCAGGCGATGGAGCTACCGAAGGACCACAATCCGACGGACGTGATGCAGGCGTGGGCGCGCGCGCAGTCGACGGACCCGGTGTACCTGGGTGTGCTCTACCGCGCCGAAGGCGAAGACAGCTTCGAAGACCACATCGTCTCCGCGCACAGTGGCGTCGAGGCGGACGCCGACGGGGTCATCGACTCAATCCTGGAAAGGTACTCGTAAGTCTCGAGTTCATGCGCTCGCCGTGCGGAGGGTCGAGGCAACGCTGATGCTGTCGCCGAGCCGAATGGTCCCGCCGACCACGATCCTGGCCCGCAGGCCGCCGCGATCGACCAGCGGGCGCAGCACGGGCTTGCCCGTCAGTTGCTCGAGGTGTTCGCACGGCGGACAATCCCGCACCCCCTCGACCACCACGTCGCCAATCGCAAACCGCTGACCGCACAGCTCGTCGAGCCGCACGCCGCGCACGGTGAGGTTGCGGCGGTGCTCGTCGATGCTCAGTTGGATGCCGTGCTCGACTTTTAGCGCCTCCAGGACCTCGGCTTCGATCAGCGTCACCTCCCGCGCGCCGGGGTCCGTCGGGCGCTGTGAGTAGAACCCCGTTCCAGCGGCGTAGCGGTCACCTCGCAGTCCACGACCCACGATCGCCTCCACCGACGTCAGCGCCAGCATGCTCGCGCTGCCGACGGGTGCAATACAGATTGCCTCGACGTGCCCCATGACGCCGCAGGATAGCCCAGACCCCTGCCAGACGTTGATGCTTTGTTAGCACTCTTTTGCTCGGAGGCGGGCGCGCGGTCGCTTACAATGCCGTAGTCCCCCGCCCCAGGTACTGGACCTTTGCCTTCATGAGCTCCATCGACGACCGATACCGCGCGCAGGCCGTGCCGATGACGCCGGTTTCGGAGACGGAGGCCGAGCCCGAGACGCGGGTCACGGTCGCGGCGAGCAAGCCCAGGGCAGGCGGGCTCGCCTGGGAGCTGCTGCAGACGATCGTGCTCACCCTGGCGATCTTCCTGGGTGTGCGCGCGGTGGTGCAGAACTTCCGTGTTGAAGGCGCCAGCATGGAGCCGACGCTCGAGACCGGTCAGTATCTGCTGATCAGCAAGGCGCCGTACTTCCACATCGAAAACACGCCTCTGGCGGGGCTGGCCAACTTCCTGCCGACGACCAGGCAGGGGTCGATCGAGTACCTGTTCGGCGGCCCACAGCGCGGCGACATCGTCGTGTTCAAGGCGCCCACCCAGCCCGACAAGGACTTCATCAAGCGGGTCATTGGCCTGCCAGGGGATAGCGTCCTGATCAAGAACGGCGAGGTCTTCGTCAACGGCCAGCCGCTCAACGAGCCGTACATTCACTTCCCGGCCAGCTACACGTACCCGTTCAACGGTCAGCCGGAGACGATTCCCGACGGCTACTACTTCGTCCTGGGCGACAATCGCCCGAACAGCTCCGACTCACACCTGGGCTGGAACGTGCCCGTGGACAACTTCGTCGGGCGAGCGTGGGTGAGCTACTGGCCGCCCACCGACTGGGGCATGGAGCCCTCAGGTAACCAGGTTCAGACCTATCAAGACGAGTAGCGGACTGCTCTAAACCTAGCGCCCTAAACAGAGCAGTCCGGATCTCGAAAAGCGCGTACGCTGACCGGGCATGAATACCGCCGATGCTGTCGCCGAAATCCTCAAGCGCGAGGGTACGGAGTTCCTGATCGGGTATCCGGTCAATTCGATCATCGAGGCCGCCGCTCGGGCTGATATCCGCACCATCATCGTGCGCCAGGAGCGCACCGGCCTGCACATGGCCGACGCGGTGAGCCGCGTGTGTTCGGGCCAGCGGGTTGGGGTCTTTGCGATGCAGCACGGCCCCGGCACGGAGAACGCCTTCGGCGGCGTCGCGCAGGCGTACGGCGAGTCGTCGCCGATTGTCGTGCTGCCGGGCGGCTATCCCCGGCGACTGATCAACGTCCCGCCCAATTTCAACGCCTATCTCAACTTCCAGCACGTCACCAAGTGGTGCGAGCAGGTCATGGTCGCCGACGCCGCGCCGGACGCGATGCGGCGCGCCTTCACCCAGGTCAGAAACGGACGCCCGCGACCGGTGCTCGTCGAGTTTCCCTCGGACGTCATGGCCGAGGACGTCCCCGAGCCGCTCAACTACAAGCCCGCCCCGCGGGCTCGCTCGGCGCCCGATCCGCAAGCCGTCGCCGAGGTGGCCGAGGCGCTGGTCAACGCTGAACGGCCGGTCATCTATGCCGGCCAGGGCGTGCACTACGCGCGTGCCTGGCAGCCGCTGCGCGAGCTGGCCGAACTGCTGGAGGCGCCGGTCACTGGCAGCCTCGAAGGCAAGAGCGCGTTTCCCGAAGACCATCAGCTGTCTCTCGGGGTGGGCAGTCGCGCGATCCCGAAGGCCGTCCGCCACTTCCTGAACAACGCCGACGTGATCTTCGGCGTCGGCTGCAGCTTCGCGACGACCAACTACGGGGTGCGGCTACCGCGCAATGGCCCGAAATACATCCAGGCCACGCTGGACGCCGCCGACCTGAACAAGGAGATGCCGATCGAGCACGCGTTGCTCGGCGACGCGGACCTCACACTGCGCGCGCTCATCGAAGAAGTGAAGGCGCGGCTCGGCGGCAAGCCGCGCGACCGCGCCGCCGGCGTCGCGCAGGAGATCGCGAAGGTGCGTGGCGAGTGGATCGCCGAGTGGAAGCCCAAGCTCACGTGCAACGACACTCCGCTCTCCCCGTACCGCGTCATCTGGGACCTGATGCACACCGTGGACGTGGCCAACACGATCATCACCCACGACGCGGGCAGCCCGCGCGATCAGATGGCGCCCTTCTGGCGACCGACCGAGCCGCTGGGCTACATCGGCTGGGGCAAGACCACCCAGCTCGGCTACGGCCTCGGCCTGGCTATGGGCGCCAAGCTGGCGCGGCCAGACAAGCTGTGCATCAACGTGTGGGGCGACGCCGCGATTGGCTTCACGGGGATGGACTTCGAAACGGCGGTCCGCGAACGGATTCCGATCCTGTCTATTCTGCTCAACAACTTCAGCATGGCCATTGAGCTGAAGGTGATGGCCGTCGCGACGGAGAAATACCGGTCGACCGATATCTCGGGCAACTACGCCGACATGGCGCGCGCCTTCGGCGGCTACGGGGAGCGGGTGACCGAGCCGGGCGAGATCGTCCCCGCGATCAAGCGCGGTATCGAGCAGACGAAAGAGGGCCGCCCCGCGCTGCTGGAGTTCATCACCCAGAAGGAGACCAAGACTTCCGACTACTGAGATTCGAACTTGAGATTCGCCACTGCCTCATAACAAGTCTTGCTATGAGGGGGTGCGAATTTATGTCGGGAACTTTGCTTGGACTAGTTTGCGAACGAGGTCTTCGGGGATCGGCTCGTCTAGTTTGAAGCGGAGCGTGCCTTTGGCGGTGTCGTAGGTCCGAAGCTCTTCGGGATAGGCGTCCAGGGCGGCTCCGTACAGGGCGCAGTGGCGTTTGGCGGCGCCGAACGAGACGAAGCCGCTGGGCAGCTTGTAGGTCGGCATCCCGTAGCTGATCACCTCGCTGGCCGACGGCAGCGCGCCGCGTACCGCGGAACGCAGCTCGCGCAGACGGTCCTGCGTCTGAGGCGGCTGCGCGGCGATGTACTCGTCCACGGTTGCAAAGCTCGCCACGGCAGTTGCCCTGAAAACTAGAATACCGCCACAGGAGAGCTCGAACGCACATGCCAACTCTGGAAGGCCGCTACGACTTTCGTACCGCGGAGCCGCGCCTGCAGGAACAGTGGGCGGCGGACGGGATCTATCAGTTCGATCCCGCCGTGAGCGGCCCGGTGTACACGGTCGACACGCCGCCTCCCACCGTCTCGGGCCGCATTCACATCGGCCACGTGTACTCCTACACCCAGGCCGACGTGATGATCCGCTACCACCGCATGAAGGGCGAGCACGTCCTGTATCCCTTCGGGTTCGACGACAACGGCCTGCCGACCGAGCGCTTCACCGAGCAGGCGCGCGGCATCAAGGCCCAGGAGGTCGGCCGCCGCAAGTTCATCGAGGCGTGCCTGGAATTGTCGGAGCAGGTCGAAGCCCAGTTCGAGCGGTTCTGGAAGCGGCTCGGGTTGTCTGTCGACTGGCGGCTGAAGTATTCGACTATCGATCCGCGCTCGCGCCGCATCTCGCAGCTCGGCTTCCTCGACCTGTACGCCAAGGACCAGGTGTACCGCTCCGAGTCGCCCTCACTGTGGTGCCCCGAGTGTCAGACGGGCGTCGCGCAGGCCGAGATCGACGACAAAGCGGGCGTGAAGACGAAATTCACCACGATCCCGTTCTTCGCCGCCGACGGTCGCGAGCTGCCGATCGCGACCACCCGCCCCGAGCTGCTGGCGGCGTGCGTCGCGGTCATGGTCAACCCGAACGACACGCGCTACCGGGCGTTCGTCGGCCAGAAGGTGCGCACGCCGATCTTCGGCCAGGAGGTGCCGGTCATCGCCGACGACAAGGCCGACCAGGAAAAGGGCACCGGCGCCGTCATGTGCTGCACCTTCGGCGACGTCACCGACGTGTACTGGTGGCGCACGCACTCGCTGCCGCTGCGCATCGTGCTCACCCGCGACGGACGCCTCAACGAGCTGGCAGGTCCGTACGCGGGCATGCGCATCCGCGCGGCACGGACCAGGATCCTGGAGGACCTGGCGGCGCAGGGCCTGGTCCGCGATCAGCGCGAGATCGAGCACACCGTCGGCGTGCACGAGCGCTGCCAGACCGAGATCGAATACCTGGTCATTTCCCAGTGGTTCGTGAAGGTCCTCAACAACAAGCAGTTGTTCATCGACGCCGGACGTCGCATGCGCTGGTTCCCGGAGTACATGCGCGGTCGGTATGAGAGCTGGATCGAGGGTCTCAACTGGGACTGGAATCTCTCGCGTCAGCGGTACTACGGCGTGCCGTTTCCGGCCTGGTATTGCGGCGAGTGTCGGACGCCGGTCATGGCCCGCCCCGAGGACCTGCCGATCGACCCGCAGGAGGTCGGTCCGCCGGTTGCCGCCTGCGCGAAGTGCGGCGGCACGCGCTTCGAGCCCGACACGGATGTCATGGATACGTGGGCGACCTCGTCGCTGACCCCTGAAATCTGTGGCACGTTGCTGGAGCCGCTGGGCGTCTCGGCGGAGGTGTTTGCGGCTCGTTTTCGACCGATGACGCTGCGCCCCAATGCGCACGACATCATCCGCACCTGGGACTTCTACACCACGGTCCGCAGCCTGTATCAGCGCGGCGACATTCCCTGGACCGACGTGTTGATCTCAGGCCACGCGCTCGATCCGGCGGGCAAAAAAATTTCCAAGAGCCGCCTGAGCGCCGCGGAGGACCCCAGCAACACGCTCGAACAGTTCTCCGCGGACGCGATCCGCTACTGGGCGACCACCGTGCGCACCGGCGGCGACACCTTGCTCAACGACGACACGATTCGCAATGGCAATCGTCTGGTGACCAAGCTGTGGAACGCGGCGAAGCTGGCGCTGGCCCATCTGGATGGCTACTCGCCGCCAGCCGAACCGCCCGAGAGTCTGAATGCCACCGACCGCTGGATACTGGCCCGCCTGCACGAGACCATCCGCCGCGCCACGCGCGCCATGGACGAGTACGAGTTCGCCTCGGCCAAGGCGGAAGTCGAACGCTTCTTCTGGGCTGACTTCGCCGACAACTACCTCGAGCTCGTGAAATTCCGACTGTATGGCGACGAGGCGCCAGATGAGGACGGCACGGCGCGCTCCAACGCGCAGTACGTGCTGTACCACACGCTCAGCTCGGTCATCGGCATGCTGGCGCCATTTCTGCCGCACATTACCGACGAGATCTACATGCGCGGCTTCGGCGAGCACGACGGATGCCATTCAGTGCACGTGTCGACCTGGCCACGTGCGCTCGAGGGCTGGCAGAGTGACGCGGCGCTGCGCCACGGCCGCAACATGTTGGGCGTGACCGAGGAGGTCCGCAAGTGGAAGAGCGAGCGCCAGCTGGGCATGTCGGCGCCGCTCAAAGTGGTGCGCATCGAGGTGGAGCCGGCCGCTGCGGAGGCGTTGGCCGGGGCGAGCCTCGACCTGCGTTCGGTGACGCGCGCCGGCGAAATCGAGATCGCGCCAGTCTCGGGCGTGGATCAGCCGCGCGTCGGCGTCGAGGCAGTCCCAATCCAGTAAACTCCCGCCGCGACCAGCAGCGCGATCGCGCTCAGGAACGCCCCCACCCAGAAGAGGCGCGGCGCGTACGCGAGCCGCAGCTCACCGTCGCCCGGCGGCACCTCGATGCCGATGAACGCCTCGTCGACGGTGACCAGCGTGAGCTCGCGGCCGTCGAGGGTGGCGTGCCAGCCCGGATACCAGGGGATCGCCACGCGCAAGAGATTCGGCCTCGCCGACGTGTAGCGCAGCATTACGCCGTCGGCTTCGCGCTGGACGACGCTCACCGTGGCCGTCGCGTCGGCGCCTACGGGTGGTGCGTTGCCGGTTACCAGCGTCGTGGTTGCCGGATCCAGCCCCAGCAACGCCTGCCGCGCGGCCGCCTGGTCCGCGACGTCGACCACGTTGTGCGCGACGTACGCCAGCGGCAAAGCGTGGGGCAGGGGCGCTATCCGGTCAGCCTCGACAAGCTCGTAGTTGGCCGCCAGCCCGCCGATCAGCCGTGGATTGGCCCCCGCGGCGGCGTCGGTGTACGCCGCGTAGCTCGCCAGCTCCAGGGGGTTGTAGCCGTATGTCGTCGGCACCCGGCTTTGCAGGGCGTGGTTGCGATACGCCACCGCTGCCAGGGGCGGCCCGTACACTCGCTCGACAGGTGGATCCGCGGCGGCCACCTGCGCGTCGAACGCCTGCAGCGTGCGCCCGTAGAGATCGAAAAACGTCTCGCGCGCGTACGCCAGCGGATTCAGGAGCTGATTCACGACCAGCGTGTCGAAGCACACCAGGACGATCAGCGCGGCGCTCCAGCGTTCGCCGCATCGGCGCGCGACAACCCCAAGCCCCGCGCCGCCCAGCAACGCCAGGCCCAGGGTCGGCAGGAACCAGCCGTGCATCGGCAGCTCGACACTGCGAAAGCCGGGCAAGCGCCCCATGACCTCGAACAGTCCGCCACGCGGACCCAGCGCGTACCAGACGAACGGCAGACCGAGCGCCGCCGCGGTGCGCAGCACTCGCCGCTGGCCAGCCCCGAGCACGACCAGCGGCGCCAGCAGGATCCCGGCA
>JAFAOS010000439.1 GCA_019247515.1 Chloroflexota bacterium
AGGTTGCCCATGGTAAGCGTGTAGCAGTCGAGGGCGCGCACGGCCTGGAGCAGATGAAGCAGTCCAGCGCTGGCATCAGGTGGCGACACTGACACCTGCTCGACCAAGCGCGAAAGTGCGGATGTCCTCGTCATCGGGACAAGCTCGGTTCTGGCGCCGGCTATTGCCAGCAGGATTCTTTGACCATGGTTTGGCAAGGCTGAGTAGAGATGCGGTGGCAGAGTTGGGTGCTGGATGCTGGTGACGACGACGCTCCGGTCTCCGCTGTTGCTGACGGGCTCGGCGGTATGCAAGACGGTGGTCCCACTGCCTGGTGCGTCACTGCCGCACGCTGCTGGGCTTTGAGCTCGGCCGAGGTTTTTGGTACTTTGGCGGCAGTCGGCTCATGCAGTTGCGGTGGAGAAGATGAGCACTCAAACCGATGGCGTGGTCGCATTAGCGCCAGGAACAGGCTTACCGATTACGGGTGCAGGCACGGGTCCTGGCAGTGAGTTGATCGTCAAGGCTCTCGAGGCTGATACGCACGGTGCCTACTCTCTGTTGGAGTGGCGCAGTGAGCGAGGAGGCGCCTGGGTCCCGCCGCACATCCATCAGGCCGAGGAGGAGGCGTGGTACGTGCTGGAGGGAGAGCTGACGTTCCGGATTGGGGATCGCACCATCCCTGCACCGGCCGGTAGCTTCATCCTCGTGCCGCGCGGGACCCTGCACAGCTTTGCCAACACTGGTGCGGGACCCGCTCGCTACCTGCAGCTGTTCTCGCCTGGTGGAATGGAGCGCTACTTTGCGGAGCGGGCCGCCCTGCTGCGAGATGCCGCGCCGGGCCCACCTGATCGGGCGGTCCTCACGGACCTTAATCGGCGGTACGGGATGGAGTTCGTCGAGTCACGCCGCACGTCTTAGTCGCGGGTGAGCTCGGCGACGGCCGTTTTGGCGCAATCGTCATCGACGAGCGCCTTGCCGGCGGTGGCTGCAGCGATCAGCGCGGCAATGGCCGCGTTGTCAGGGCGCGTGGCAGCCCCAGGCTGAGCTTGTGCAACCGAGCGACAGCGTCGTCAGCAAACAGCGGGTCCGTGCGGCCCACGAGCGCCAGGTGGTGGCGCAGGTACTGTGCAGCCTCAGCCAGATCCATCGGCGCCAACTGATACCGCGTGGCGATGCGTTGGTCGAGCGCAGCCAAAATGCCGAGTCGCAATTGACGCGCGAGCGTTGGCTGGCCGACCAGCAGCAGGGCGAATGGGCTCTGCGAATCCATCTCGGCATTGGTCAGCAGCCGCAGTTCTTCGAGTTGCTCAGGCGCCAGCAAGTGCGCCTCGTCGATGATAACCACGACGCGCCGTCGACGCTCGTGCTCCTCGGCGGCCAACAGCGTCTGAGTTTGCACGATCAGATCCGCCTTCTGGGCGCGCGGCTTGGCGCCCAGCGCGTGAACGATGGTCAGGTACAGACCACGCGCGCCGAACGTTGGCGTAGCGACGTATATGATGTGGTGCGCCGCGGCATCCAATTGGCCGGTGGCGGCGCGCACGGCGACGGTCTTGCCAACGCCGACCTCGCCGGTGATGACCCCGAGCAGCGACTCGCTGATGCAAAAGCGGATCCGCGCGACCGCTTCCTGATGGCTGGCGCGATCGGAGAGCTGGGCGGCCGGGATGGTCTTGCTGAAGGTGTGCGCGTGAATCCAAAGTGGCTGACCCACGGCGCGCGGCTCATTGTTGGACCTCCGACGCCACAGACGGCAACTCTCGATACGCGAGTTGGCCGAGCAACTGCTCCTCGTGCGCGGCGACGACCATGCCCAGGTAATCGACGCCGGGGACGGTGGTGGCGTGGGTGACTGAGCTTGCGGCACCTGGTGATGCACATGGCGACCGATGACGAACGGGACTGCGACGCCGACCGGTCGACCTTCCCAGACCACGTCCAGGCGCGTCAGGTCCTCCGGGTCGAAGCGGAGCTCGACGCGCCGGCCGATCAGCGACGGATCCACCGAATAGCGATTGCCCGCGAGCGACACGGATGCCGTGGTCGTGACGCCCCGCAACACCGACCAGCGGAAGGCTTCGCGCAAGAGCGACGGCTCGACCGGTTGCAGCGGACCTTGACTGGTGAAGCGATCGATCGGCGTCTGGCCGGTCTCGGCGTGCTGCCGCGTATTGCACACCTGCTCGGCCCAGGCCAAAAAGCGATCGTTCAGCTCGGCGAAGCTGGCGATGCCGTGCGCTTCGGCTTCGGTCAAGAACCGCTCACGAATGAAGCGGTTGAGCCGCTCGAGCTTGCCGCGGCCTTCGGGTTATCTGGCTAATCTGACGTCAAGCTGAGGCGCGGCGGTTCTGACGCTGGGTCAAGCGACGCAGGAGCTCTTCATGGTGACGTGTCCGCGCGGCCACCGCCTCGAGGCCCTGGCGCAGTTGGTCAATTTCGACTGCCAGGCCGGTGAGAGTTAACGCCTCTCGGGCGCGGAGGCGGTGTTCCTCAATCAAACTCGCAGTTCTGGGTGGCGGTACAGGGTGGACCTGCTCAGGCCAGTGCGCGCCGCGACCGTCGCGAAGGTGATGTCCTGACCCGCTCTGGCCACATCCACACAGACCTGCTCGACCTGTTGGACCAGATTGGTGGTGCTCATGAGGCCTGGGCTTGCGCCATCAGACGGTCCAACCGCTCGATCAGACGGCGATGGCGCGCGGCTTCGTCACCCCAGCCGCGCGCTTCGGCATCGGCGGCCAGCGCCTCGGTATCGGTGCGTTGTGTGGCGAGGATGGGCCAGAAGGCCCGCTCCGAACGGAAGTTTGGGCAGTGTTCGCAGATGTTGGCGTAGGGGCACGCGCCCTGGGCCGGCGTCCGCAAGCAGTAACCACCGGCAAGGCGAGCCTTGATGACGGGCAGCTCCTGCCAGTTTGTAGTCGCCTCGATCGCAAATGGTGTTGGAATGACCGGGCCCAAACGCTCTTTGGCCAGCACCAGCGCCCGCTCGTAATCCGCGCGCACCGTGGCGTCGAACAGCCGCCCATAACGCAGGCTCATTTCCGCAGTTGCGTGGCCAAGGAGTTACATCAAGACCTGAAGGCTCACGCCGGCGTTGACCAGCGCCGTTGCGTAGGTATGGCGGAGTTGGTGTGGCGTGATCACACCCAATCCGGCAGCTTTGGCGACGTACCCCAGCTCGTCACGCAAGGTGTACACGGAGATGCGGCGGCCCTGGTGGGTCAGCAAGAACTCGACCAGCCGGCCGGTGCGTGGATGGCGGAGCGGCCGTCCTGGCGAACGGTTGGCGACGATGCGATCGAGGATTGCTAGCGTCTCGTCATCCAGCGGCACCATTCGCTCAGTATCCAGCTTGCCGAGCGGCACCTTCAGCCAGGCGCCCTGGCCGGGCACCTCATGGACGCAATCGAGCTCAAGGTCCACCAACTCACCAATGCGTAACCCGGTGGCTCGCATCAGAAGCAAGGCATCGGCTCGCAACTGGTTGGGCGAGCGCTCGAGCTCGCGCGTCAGGCGTCGATCCGCATCCGGCGGGATGTAGCGGGGTAAGGCCCGCGGGAGACGCGGCACACCGCGAGCAAAAATGAAGCGGCGCTCTGGAGCTTCCGGCCAGCCCCACTCAGCGATGGCACTCAGCATGCGCCCGATCACCAAGATACGATCGCGTCGTTCGGACGCGGAGAGCGGAGCTCCAGTGAAGCGATGGCGCGCGGCCACGTCGTGGAGAAATGGCTCAATATGCCGCCGCCGGTCGAGGTCCGCGAGCGAAGTAAGGTCCGGGTCGAGTCTGGCGATCAGGCGTCCAAAATGCGCCAACCGCGTGGCCATATGGGAGACCGTCGACCGCGTATGTGTGCCGACGCAGCATTCCAGACAGCGCACAAAGGTTTCGCGGAGTGGGTCGGGCACTCCCTCCAGGTGACGCTCCCAACTCCATCGCCACTGGGTGGATGCCTTCAGTGCTGGCTCTACTCCGCTGCCCAGGTGGTAGATCACCGTACGGGCGGCGTAGAGCGCATTGCGGTAATGCTTGTACGCGCGGCCGTGCCGTCGCTCGCGCTCCGCGATGGCTTGCTCAAATTCTGCAAAGTCCTGGTCCGTCAGCGCGGTAAGAGGACGCCCTGTTTGGATGAGCAGGCGTGCCGCGACCTGTGAAGCCGTGCCCGAGCAGGTACGGCGCCCATAGCCGAGGGCGTGCGCGGCGGCTTGGTAGCGACCGAGCTCATCGCCCCACGGCCCCAGGGGCATCTCTCGCCATAGAGCTGTGAGCTTGCGCTCCACCAGGTAGTCGTACCCAGGCTGCAGGTGACCCCAGAACATGAGGAAATTCAGGAGTGACCATTGGCAACTCCCAGCTGCCAGGCGGATCTCCAGCGGTTCACGAGCCCAGGCCTGCGGATCTGGCCAGCGTGCGAAGAAGGCACGCGCCGCCTGGAGGAAGGACCTATTGGCATGCCCGCGCACGGTCGCTGAGTCGATGTACGCCTGCAGCAGATCGGGCGCGTCAGGAACGCGTGCGTTGGCGGTTGCGGGCGGCATCGTAGGCGGCGCGCACGTGAACGGGCGCGAGATGGATGTAGGCGACCGACAAGTCCACGTGATCGTGACCCATCAGTGCCTGGAGAACAGCGAGATCCACGCCGGCTTCGGCCAGCGCGGTACCGAAGGTGTGGCGGAGTGCATGTGGATGGCCAGCTCGCACACCGGAGCAAGCGCGATGGTAGCGGAAGACGGTACGCAGT
>JAFAOS010000014.1 GCA_019247515.1 Chloroflexota bacterium
GGCCGTCGAGCAGGGCTGGCAGAAGCACTACTTCCGCGGGGCCACCCCGGACGGGACTGCCGCGCCCGCCCATCAGACGAGGCTGCAGCTGCGGGAATTCGACGACCCGGCGGGATTGTGGCGACCATAGGCTGCGAAGGGGGGAACCGTGGCCTGGATGCGAACACTAGCGGTAGTGCTGCCCTCGAGTGTGGCCGCCGTCGAGGGTGTGCTGTTCGTGCTCCATATCTGGCGCCAGTGCTCGTGTGGGAACGCCAGGTACGCGAGGACTTCGTCTTCGGCCTCATCGAGGAGCTTTGCGAGTCTTGGCCATCTCGGTTGGAACCCGTCCGCCACTCTCCTCCAGGTGGATCGCGCGCTCTCCGTGTCCGGCTGATAGAAGACGGTGCGGATGGTTGCGGCCACCATCTGCTGCGCACCTTTGGGGACCAACGCCAAGGCATTTCTCATAAGATGCGTGCGGCAACGCTGCCAGCTCACACCCTGCAACACGGACGCGATCGCGGCTTTCAAGCCTTCATGCGCATCGCTGGTGACCAGCTTCACGCCAGTGAGTCCGCGCGCGAGCAGGCTGCGCAGAAATGCGTGCCAGAACGCACCATCCTCGCTGGGTCCCACGTCGAGCCCAAGCACTTCACGTTGGCCGCCTGATTGACACCGACCGCGATCACGACCGCCATGCTGACGACGGCGATGCTCCTGCCTGACTTTCAGGAAGGTGGCGTCAAGCTGAACGTACGCATAGGTGCCGTCGAGCTTACGCGTGCGAAAGCGCTCTACCTCAGTATCGAGCGTCTGGCACAACCGACTGACCTGACTCTTGCTTACGCCGTTGATGCCGAGTGCTTTGACCAGGTCGTCCACCCGTCGGGTGCTGACGCCATTGATGTACGCCCCCTGGACCACGGCCACCAAGGCACGTTCGCCGCGTCGCCGCGGCTCCAGTAGCGCCGGGTAGTAGCCACCATCACGAACACGCGGAACCCGCAACTCAATGCTGCCGACGCGCGTGTCCCAGTTCCGGTCGATACCCATTTCGTTCGCCGTTTCGACCAGCACTGCGCTCGTACTTGTCGGCGCCCAGGTGTTGAGACACTTCGAGCTCCATCAACTGCTGGGCCATGGCACGTACGCCCTCCCGCAGAAAGTCGATGTCCTCGTCGAGCTCGGCCTTGCGCAACAGCTCGAGAAGCGCCATCCTCAAGTCCTCGGCCACCGGTTTCGTTCCCCCTTTCGGAGAACAGGTCACGCCTCGTCAGCTTCAGCTCCTTGAGGATGTACTTGTGGGTGAACGACTTGATCGCCGCGTGGCGCGGACGAATCGTCTCGTCTGAGCACTTTGGCTGCGGCCGCGTGCTGTTGCTTGGCAGTCTGCGGGCGCGCTGGTCCCGCGCGGCCTGCCCGCTGTCGTGGTAGCGATAGTAGGCGCGGAATTTCCCGGCGTACTTGCCGGCCGATTCGGTACCGCGTCGTACTCGAGCAGGAAGCCGTTGCTCACACCCTCGCGCCTGTACAGGCCGTACCCGTCGGGCTTGCAGCGCCGCCTCTCACACGCGGGCTGGACTGTCCACTGCGAAAGCTCGTTCGTGAGTCCGAGGCGCCGAGCTCCGGCGGCAGCCAGCGCGAACGCAACGAAGACATCGTTGGCACCCAACGTGTGCGGGAGTGCCCATAACAAGCGTTTACGGCGCATCGCGTCGGCCCGTCCTGATCCGGTCAGCCCGTGATAGGGGCGCGCGGTTGCCGGATCGAGACCAGCAGATCCGCCAGGCGACGACGCCCGGCACCGGTCACCTCGACCAGGTCGAGCCGCGCGAGCTCGAGCGATTCGCGATCGAGAGCGATGCCGCGCAGATCCCCAGGGACCACGGGCCGAAGCCAGTGCAGGTCGACCATCTCGCCCTCCAACCGCTCGATCCGGCCGCGGGTCGTTCCGAGCAAATCCGCAAGCTGCCTCACGGTCAGCAGAGGGTGGCGGCCCAGAAGGTGGAGGACCTGCTCGCGGCCTCACTGAGCGACGGTCGCGGGACGCGCCCGGGCCTGATCGCCAGCACGGGTGGCTGAGGCTCCCGTGAATTGCCCTGAGTTCGGTGGAGGCTCGGCCGCTCGTGCCGAACTTCCTCACGCAGCACCCAGCACCGACGACACGTACTGTCTCGACCAACGCGCTGTGCTAGCCGCCCAGCATACGATCGCATTCATTCGCGCGCTGTACCTTCACCCTGGGAGGATTGTGATGGCTGCACGTTCTAGTCGCACCTGCTGGTGGCGCCGCCCCGTCGCCCCAACGGTCCTTGTGTTCCTGTTGTTGGTGTGGGTCGTGCCGTCGGGCGCCTCGGCGCAGCCGGCACCGGCGACAGCGGGCAGTGACGCGACCGAGCCCGCCTACGCGTCCGGACTGCGGGCGCTGCTCGAGGCGGAGATGCAACGCGCCGACATTCCCGGTGTACTGGTCGGCGTCTGGTCGCCGACGGCCGGCGATTGGCATGCCGCGCTCGGCACGGCCGACCTGTCATCCGGTGTCCCGATGCAGGTTGACAACCACATGCGCATCGGATGCTGTCAGCGCGGCCGGCGATCCGGCCACGTTGGACCAGGCCATCGCCGACGGCATGCCGCGCTAGCACTTACCTGGCCTCCAGGTGGCGCTCGCCCAGGACGGGCGGATCGTGGTCAGTCGGGCGTACCGGCTGGCCCACGTCGAGGGCGGCCCACCGGTCACTCCCGCGTCCGTGTTCCGGATTGCGAGCGTCTCCAAGCCGATCACCGCCGTAGCCATCCTGCGGCTGATCAACCAAGGGGCGACTACCGCTCGACACCCGCGTGTTCCCCCTGCTACGTGACCTGCCGCCGCCAGCTAACGCGCAGCCCGACCCGCGTCTGGACACAATCACGATCCAGGACCTGCTGCAGCACGCCGGGGGCTGAAATAGCGATGCCACCTGCCATCCACAGTATCTGCCCCTGGACCGCGCGCGCGGGGCGGGGGGGACGGCGCCCGCCGTGCACAATCCATGACCGGCCTGTGCTGCTATGCCCTGGCTCCGTGCACGGCTTCTGGTCGAATGCAATACAAACGACGTGCTCGCAATCGAAACCTGCGGACTGTACGGAGGCCTGACCATGGACTTCGCTCGCCACGGGCGTGTCACCGTTCGGCACGCAGGTTCCGTCGCATCGATGCTGCTTCTGTTCGCCGTCTGCCTCGCGCGTCCGGGTGGAATGGCGTTTGCCCAGCCCGCGGCGGCGGTGTCGCTCAACCCCGCCCAAGGCAGGGTCGGCACGAACGTCGTCGCGACCGCTTCGGGGTTTACGCCTGGCGACACACTTACGTTGATCTGGAGTGGCAATGGCGCCTTTTTGGCGAACGCTATGGCCGACGCCAACGGCAATGCAACAATCCAAATCACTATCCCGGACTCCAACAACGGGCAGTTTCAAGTGCAGGTGCAGAGTCGCTTCGGTCAAGCAGCCAGCGCGACCTTCACCGTCACGACCGCCCAGGCCGCGGCGTTGTCGCTCAACCCTGCCCAGGCCGCCGTTGGCACCAACATCGTCGCCACGGCGTCGGGATTCGCACCTGGCGAGATGCTTTCCCTCTTCGTTTTCCCGAATGGAAAAGTGCATGGCGCGTGGCCACGTACATACAGATCGCCTCATTTGAAGGCTTCCTCCACCAGCGCGTGGGTGTGTCGTATTGGAGCTACGGCAACGTGTGCTGGAGGAACTTCTGGTTGGCCCAGAGCCGACCGGTAGCTCCAGGTCGCGATCTCGCCGCAGTACCACGACCGGGCACTCCTTCCGGAGCGTCCGCGCCGTCGCATCCTCCCCAAGCGCACGGGCACTGTACATCGCACACAACTTCAGCTTGTGCAACTTGTGACGTCCGGCGCGACGTGGGGATGTTGACCCACGCGCACGCCGATTCAAACGAGGTCCGCGAAGCTCCCCGTTCAAAACAGCGGACCAAACCCACTGATAGGTCTGATAGTACCGGCTGGAGACACCGTCCTCGGGGTGTGTGGCGTGGTCTTGGAGTCGCTTGTTGCGCTGCGGCAGGCTGCATCACCGGGCCCCACCGCCGCGTCAATGGCGGACCCGACGGTCGCCGTCCCCGTGTGCTTCAGTGCTCGCATGACCGAGCTCAGCATGCCCATCTCGTGACGATCAACCAGGCTCATGGCCGGCCTCCGTGCTTCAGGTGTGGCGGCGTCCGCCCCAGATGCGGACTCCACTGGCTCCGAGTCTGAGACCTCGCGCGGGACACGAACACCCACACAAGCTCCACAGCGGGTCCACAGCGGGTCCACATTCGGCATGGAGGCATACAATGACTGGCCACGGGTACGAGCGAATCGTTCGGGCTACCCGGTCCGGGACCACCGCGCTCGGGGCGGCGCTGCCGTCGATGCGTCTGGCGGCTGGGCTGTCGCAGCGGACGCTCGCGGAGCGGGCGGGGCTCAGTAAAGGCCGTGGGCGCGCTGGAGCGCGGTGACCGCACGACCCCGCGGCCTGCCACCGTCGTCTTGCTGGCAGACGCGCTGGGTGCGAGTCCGGCCGACCGCGACCGGCTGCTCACCGCGGCACATACTGAGCAGTGCCCGACCGACACAGGTGCCGCGTCGCAGGCCGTGCCGCGTCGGCACGGCCTGCTGGCGCCGCCGACACCCTTGCTCGGTTCGCGAGCGGGACATTGCCGCCGTGAGCCAGCTGGTGTCGCCTTCCGGCGGTGCAGCCCGGCTGGTCACGCTCATCGGGCCATGCGGAGTCGGCAACACTCGGTTGGCGTGTGCCGCCGCCATCGGGCTCGCAGCGGACTTCCCCGACGGCATCGCGTTCGTGGACCTGACTCTCTTGCGCGACGCGCGCCTGGTGCCATCGACCAGCGCCCGCGCACTTGACGTTCGCGAAAGCGGAGGGTGGAGCGCCCCGCGAACTGCTGCTGGGATACCTCTCGGAGCGCCGTGTCCTGCTGGTGCTCGACAACTTCGAGCACCTGCTCGAGGCGCCACTCATTGCGGACCTGGTGGTGCGCTGCCCTCGCCTGGCGTCACTGGTCACCAGCATCCAGACGTCTCATGGCTGGGGTGTCCTCCCACTGCCCGGTTGAGACAGGCCCGCGTTGACGGCTGCGGAGCCTCTCAACTGATTGGGTGCAACAGACAAACTGTTGGTCATAGGTGATTGCTCAAGGTGATTGCTCCCGTTCTGATAGGCACCGCTGGTGACAGGCGGTGGGGACGGAGCGACCAGCACACTGGCGAAAGTGGCAAGTGATAGGCGCGGTAGATCCAGCCTCAGCGTGAAGTGACAGCGCCATGGGTGGCTTTTGGTCAGTTCCAGTTGGCGAACACCAGGGCTCCAGGCAAAGTGGCGCCGGCCTCCGGGTTACGTTCGACGGGTCTCATGCCGCGTGCGCTGGGTCCTGGTGCAGAAACATGACGGCAGTTCTGCTAGATTCGCGGTTCTTCACCGGTCGCGTTTACGTACTGCCGTCCGTTGCAGGCGTCGAGCCTCGGCAAGCGTTGCTGGCGTAGTGGTCCCCCTTTCTGGCGTGGTACGCGGTTCACAGATATGCCCAGAGTTGCTGCTCGGTGTCGGCATCGACCAGGTTCAGGGCGTAGAACTCTTTTTGGTTGTTGAGCGGGTCATGTGGTAGACCGGTTGTGTCAACCTTCCAGAACCAATCGATATCCCACCGCTTCGTGATGTTGGCGAATTCCGTGTCTTTGGATCTGGCGTACAGGTCCAGGATGAGGCGGATCCTGTTCTTGCTTTCGGGTGTCACGTTGCCGTTGGCCCAGTGTTCGATTCCTTCGATCGTGGTGGTCGACTCAGTTTCAATAATCGGCACGAAACTACTCCAATTGACGTTGCCATCTTGTTATCGATGTTCGGCACCGCGCCTCGTTCTGGGCGACCGGACCGGATTCGATGCGGAGATCGTTCAGCACAAGCGTGTGCTGAACCAGCATGGCGTGGGCTTCGCAAACCGAGAGACGAGCGCCTCTGACATCGGTGATGCACATCCAATTCCGCTGGACCGCCGCCAGGAAATCCAGAACGCGTCCTCTGGCGTACCGATCCAGATGAGTTCCATCCGGCTCACCGACGGTCGGAGTAGAAGCCAGCCTGCACAGTGAGTCGATACGCCTTCAGAGGCTCCAGTTCGGGACTGAAATGATGTGCGGTCGACACGTGGAGGGGCGCAGTCCCAAGCCTCCACTGTCCCAAGCCTCCACGTGGCACGGATGCTCCGGGATCTTGACTGTCTCGAATATCCCACGATCGCAGCCCACCGGTCCGCGGCCGCGCCCATCGCGGACCCGAGGTGCGCCGCAGACGACCGCCATGACGGCCGCTGCCCCCCCAATGCGTGCGCCGCCTTTGTGTGCTTCAGCGCTCGCATGACTGAGCTCAGCGTGCCCATCTCGTGACAATCAACCAGGCTCATGGCCGGCCTCCGTGCTTCAGGTGTGACTGTGTCCGCGCTGCTGGGTCGGGGTTCGCGTCCACCGATGCTGCCGCTCGCTTGTGCACTATCGATGGCTGCGGTGTGCCAGGGGGGGCGGTCCTGACGAGATCTGGACAATCCGAATAGGAACCGCCCGTGGCCGGCCTCCAGGGGCTGAGCATGACCATCGCGTTACTGGATCTTGATGCCGCTGGCGCTGACCGTGGCGGGCAGTTGCTTGCCGGTCGCGTCGGTCACCCGCACACCCAGGGTGCTCGAGCTGCCAGTGGCGCCGACCCTGCCGAACGAGAGGCTCGCCACTGACGCCGACCGCGGGAAGACCCCGGCGGGCACTCGGAGTCGGACGGCGTCCGTCGCGGTATCCGTGTCACAGATGGTGCCGATGTTCACGGAGCAACTGGCGACCCGGACGACCTTCGGGTCATAAACGATGTCCGTGATCCAGGGGCCCGGCATGTTGACGCCCTCAGGGACCTTCACGTCGATGCCAACACAGCACGTGACGGCGAGCGTGGCACTGCTCGGCTCGATGCTGATGCGCAAGGCCGGCTGGGCCGCGGCGGTCGGCGTGGCCGATGTGGCGGGCGTGGTGCCGGTGGCTGACTGCAGCGTGGCGGTCTGGCGAGCAGCCTGCCAGTTCTGGTAGTCCAGCACGGTGCTCAGCATCGGGGCCGCACCGCTCGTCGGCGCCGGCGTCCCTGGCACAGACCAGAACTGGTTGCCGACCCGCGAAGCAGTCCAGCGCTGACCGCTGTGATCGAGATAGTCGATCCCGAGTGTGAGCTGCTCCTTTCCCGAGGCGTCCGTATCGACCCACCAGCCGCCGTTCAGGCGGGCGGTGTGACGTGAGTTGTCCCAGGCCAGGTACTGAAGCGTTGACGTTGGGACGCCGTGGATTACCAGCTTGGTGTCCGACGGCTGGGGCGCGGGAGCCGCCTCGTTGGCGGGGTAGTCGGGCAGCGTCAGTTCCAGGAACGCGGCGTACAGCTCCTGGGTCGCGGCCTTGCGCGTGTCCGCGTCCGACGAACGGAGCGCACTGGACGGGTCGTAGCTCTGAGCGGCTCTGAAGTCATCCTGGAGCTTGCCCGGGATGTCGGCCGCCGTGAAGACGTTGATACCCTGGACCACACCGATCACGATCGCCAGGGCAATAATCGTCACCGGGCCAGCGACGGAGATCACGCCGGAGAAGCCCGCCGCGGTGCCGCTTGCCACGGTCGTCGACACCCCCGTGGCCTTGGCGACCCCCACGATAATGAAGGGCTGGACGGCGGCCAGGGTCCCGACGGTGATATTCGCGCCCGCATAGGCGCCCACCACCCCCGCGCCGGCCGCCGCCCCGAGCCCGGCTATGGTGCCCAAGCTCTTGGCCGTGTTGGCCGAGAGGGCTTTCAGTACTGCATCGAGGTCGTAGCGCCCGTAGGCCGCCGTCGCCCCGTAAGCAACGAACTCTGAGCGCGTGGGCGGCTGCGGCGCGCCGAAATACAGCTGCACATTGCTGCCCGGGCACGCGACGGTGTCGCGATCGTAGGAGAACCCCGATGGGGGCTGGTACGTGCACGGGCTCAGGCCCCACTTTTTGTATTCGTCCAGCGCGACAGTCGCGGCGCGCACCCGCTTGTCGCGCACTGCCTTGGTCAACCCCGCGATCGCGGCCGTTTCGTCGGCGCTGCGCTGCCCAGGATCCTTCTTGTAGGCGGCGATCAGGTTCTCGAACAGCATGGCGCGCACGTCGTCGCGGGCCCACGTCAGGACGCGAGCCCGGTCACTGGCCGGCAGCTGGTGCAAGGCGAGCAGGGCGTCGATCGCCTGGGCTTCGAGCCGGCTTTCCGCCAGTCCGCCAATGGGACAGTTCTGAAAGATGCGCTGGGCGCCGCCACACGAGCTGAGCGGGATCGCGGCTCCTGACGGTGTCGGCGTGAGCGCGACCGAAACGGGCATCGGCGTCCCCTGGATGCTGACGCCGGGTTGCACCGTGATGGACTGGGCCGCGGCCGGCTGGGCCAGCGGCGCGACCGCCAGCAGCAGCGACAGGCCGACCGCCACCAGCGGCGAGGCGCCGGGGCGGGCAAGCACACCTCCGCGCAGGCTAAACGCGGCGCGCAGGGCAGCTATCCGGTGGGTGATTGACTGGTGCATGGGGCTGAACCTCCGTGACGATGAACTTGGCTCTTGAGGACGCCACGTCCAGGTGGACGCAGGCCCTGGCGGCAGCGGAAGACGCACCAGCCGACCCCGCCGTGGGCAGGATTGAGCGACACGGTGGGCGCCAGCGCCTTCGAACCGCCGGTGCCGGTAAAGGTCGCGTCCGCGGATGTCCCGGACGCACTCCCACGGAAAACTGATGACATCGGCCGGGGCCACCGGCGCTGTCATCGGGAACACGAACGGCGAACGCATGTCGCTGGTCTCACGTTCATTGCTGCCGCGCCCAGATGCGGACTCCACAGCTCCGAGTCTGAGACGTCGCGCGGGGCATGCACACCCACACAACCTCCACAGAGGGTCCACGCAGGGTCCACATCCGGCGTGGAGACTCCACCTGGAAGCGACCGTCCACTGGGATGAGCGAATCGCTCGGCGCCGCCCGGTCCGGGATGACGTTCGAGGCGGCGCTCGCCGAACGGGCGGGCCTCAGCGAAAAGGCCATCGGCACGCGCGAGCGCGGTGACCGCACCACCCCAAGGCCGGCCACCGTCGTCTTGCTGGCACAAGCGGTGGGTGCATGCCCAGCCGAACGCGAACGGCTGCTTGGCACGGCACGCGCCGAGCAGCATCCGCCGACCGAGACACGGCAGCCCACCTAGACAGCGGGCGGGACCGAGAAAGTGCCGCCCGAGACAGATCCCGCCTCTCTGGCTCA
>JAFAOS010000073.1 GCA_019247515.1 Chloroflexota bacterium
TATCGTGGACTGCGATCCCGATAGCGTGCGCATCGGACAGAAAGTGGAGCTCGTGTTCCACGACACGGGCGAAGGCAACGCCCTGCCGAGGTTCCGGCCCGCCGCCGCCTCGTGACCACACCCGCTGTGACGACCCATTCGGGGACAGATTCATTTCCCCTGGCGGTGCCCGCTGGCGGGCAGGGACCCATGGCGTCGCTGGGGTATGACGTCTGCCAACGCGAGGGGTATCACTGACACGAGCCCATCCCGTCGTTCCCAAACCGGGTCCCCCCTGGGGGAAACCTCTGACACTGCGAATGCCGCTTCGCGCAAAGACGCGGGCGAAAGGCTCGGGAGGTCTGCGATCATGCCAGTAGAGCGTTTGCTGGAGGCGCCGGTGCGGGTGCCGCTAGCCATCGCGCAAGTCCTGGTCGAGGCGGGCATCGACCACGTCTTCGGCATGCCTGGCGGACGGACGGGCGCCATCTTCGACGCCCTGTACGACTACCGCGACCGCATCCGCGCGGTGCTCGTGCGCGAGGAAGGTCTGGCGGCGGTCATGGCCGACGTCTACGGCCGACTGACCGGCAAGCCCGGCGTGGCCATGGGTCAGGGCGCCTTCCTGTTGACCAACGCCGGCATGGGCATCGTCGAAGCCTTCCTGGCCGGCTCGCCCGTGCTGCTGCTGTCGGACCTCAGCGACTCGTCACCGCTGTCACATCATGCGCCGTACCAGGCCGGCACCGGCGACTACGGCACCTGGGATGCGCAGGCGACCATTGCCGGCTACACCCAGCGGGTCTTCGTCGCCCGCGAGCCCGCGCAGGCCGTCCAGGACACGCAGCTGGCGATCAAGCACGCGCTGTCGACCCCGTCGGGTCCCGTCGCGGTGCTCTTTCACAGCGCGGCTCTGGCCGCGGAGGTCGGCCCGGATACCACGCCCCGCCTGTATGGAACGGCGGCGTACCTCCCCGCGCAACGCGCGGCGGCGCCACTGGAAAGCGTGGAGCGCGCGGCGCGAACGCTGCGTGACGCCCGCCGACCGGTCATCCTGGCGGGCAATGGTGTCCGGCTGGCGCACGCCCAGAAGCAGCTCCGAGACCTGGCCGAGCTCCTGGACGTGCCCGTGGCCACGACCGCCGCGGGCAAGGGCGTGTTCCCAGAAACGCACGCGCTGGCCCTGGGCGTCTTCGGTACGTTCGGGCTGGAAGCCGCCAATGTCTTGATCTCCGAGGCGGACGTCGTTTGCGCGGTCGGCACCAAGCTCGGCCCGACGGACACTGCCGGTGAAAACCCGCGCCTGCTCGATCCTGATCGGCAGGTGTTCATCCAGATCGACGCCGAAGCGCGCAATGCGTCGTGGACGTTTCCCGCCGAACACGCGCTGGTGGGCGACGCGGGTGTGGTCCTGACGCAACTCCGTGCCGCGCTCGATGCCTTCGGCGCACCCCACTCGAGGAATGGGCGCCGGTCGCGCGTGGCGGAGTTCCATCAGCGGTTCGCGTCGTTCGATACGGCGGAGTCCGCCTCGGACGAGTCGCCGATCCATCCGCTGCGCCTGATCAAGGAGCTCCACCGCGCGCTGCCCAGCGACGCGATCGTCACTGGCGACGCGGGCGAAAACCGTCTGTTCATGCTGCACCACTTTCAGACACGCGACGGCATGGAGTACCTCCAGCCCGCGGGCGTTGGCGGTATGGGCTACGCGGTGCCGGCGGCGCTCGCCGCGAAGCTGGTGTTTCCGCGACGGCCGGCGGTGGCGGTCTGCGGCGATGGCGGCTTTGGCATCGCCATGAACGGACTGCTGACCGCGATCGACGAGCGCATCCGCATCGTCGTCGTGGTGTTCGACAACGGCATGCTGGGCTGGGTGCGGCATGGCCAGGGCGAGCGACCAGTCGCCTCGGAGTTCGCCGCGCATGATTACGCCGCGATCGCGCGCGCGATGGGCTGCCTCGGGCTGCGCGTCACCGAGCCGTTGCAACTGGCGCCCGCGCTGAGCCAGGCGCTGGCCGCCGATCGCCCGGCGGTGGTGGACGTGGTGACCTCCGGGCGGATGACCTTCAGGGACGTGAGCGCGGATCTATCGAGGCTGACTGCTCAGGCTGTCGTCTGAAAGTCGACCTTCACGTCGGGGGTCGCAACTGCGACCGTGCCGTACAGCGGTCAACGGCCTTTGAACAGGTCGACCAGGCTTTTGCCCTGGTCCGGCGTCACGCCGCCCAGCTCGAAACGGATGCGCACCGAGTTGAACAGGCTCACGTCGGGGCGGACGGGCGCGTTGCGATCCTGCATCGCCTCGATCGAGGCGGTCACCGAGCGCAGCGGCACGTCCTGCTGCCTGGCGAGCACCTGGATCAACTCCACACCGCAGGCGGCCACACCGGATAGAAACAGCTCGCCTGGGCCAATGGCTTCGCCCGGACAACCGTTCTGAACAGGTCCGTCGGCGATCAGATGCTGGTCACGGGCGCTGACCAGGACGCGGCCGAAGGTGTCGGTCGACGTTGCGCGTGTCTGATACACGCGCGTCTGGGGAGCTTCACTCATCAGACTGTATATTCTGCCCCGAATGACCACTGGCGAACGCATGCCGGCCGTGTTCATCGGCCACGGCACGCCCTTCAACGCGCTCCAGGACAATCGGTTCACCCAGGCCTGGAGTGTCTTTGGCCGTCAGATTCCACGCCCCAGGGCGATTCTGGCGATCTCGGCGCACTGGTACATCGGCGCGACGGCCGCAACGCCGATGCCGACACCGCCGACCGTCCACGACTTCTACGGTTTTCCGCCGGAGATGTATCAGATCAGCTATCCGGCGCCTGGGGCGCCCGCCCTGGTCGCAGCACTGCAAGAGCTGGTGGCGCCGGTCTGGCTCCAGAGCGACACGGAGCAGTGGGGCCTGGATCACGGCACGTGGTCGGTGCTGGTCCACATGTTTCCCGCCGCTGACATTCCCGTGGTGCAACTGTCCATCGACGGGCGGCAACCGCCCGAGTACCACCTTGAGCTGGGCAAGCGGCTGAGCCCGCTGCGCGACGAGGGCGTGCTGGTGATGGGCTCGGGGAACATCGTGCACAACTTGCGGCTGATGGACCGACGCCGGCCGGGCTCCGGGCCGGAGTGGGCGGCTCGCTACGACGCGCTGATTCAACGCTACGTTGCCGAGGGCGACGACGAGGCCCTGGTGCAGTACGAGCGGCACCCCGACAGCGACCTGGCCGTGCCGACGCCCGACCACTACCTGCCGCTGCTGTATGCCGCGGGCCTGCGGCGCAACGACGACGCAAGCGAGGTCCTGGTCGACGGCCTGGACATCGGGTGCGTGTCGATGACCTCGATCAAATTGGGATAGTCCGGCGGCTGAGCCGCTCGCGTCCAACGGCGTGACGGTCCGCTGTCGCGAGTGTCAAAAAGGCGTTCCAGGCCCCGAATATGGCATAATTGTCCGTACATTATGCGGCGAGCTGTGGTCAATTTCCTGCGACTTGCCCCGACCGGTGGCGCGCTCCTGGCCGTCCTGGTCGTCTATACCCTGCTCCGACCCGTCGTCGGCATCGGCCACCAGTTGACCGTGGCCGCGGTCGCCTGGCTGCTGCACGCGGCGGTCGAGAGCAACGTCTGGCAGCCCGTGATCGGCGTGATCGGTCTGGACCCCGTGTATGTCGGCGCCGCGATCCACGCGGCTGGCGGCGTGCAGGTCGTGGGCTTTGCCATCGGCGGCCCGTTGGGGGCGGTGCTGCATCAGTGGCTGCCAGGCGTGTGGCTTGGCGCTGATCATCTCGCGGGAAGAGCCGCTGTCAGCATGGTCGCCGCGCCCGGCGCCCCGGCGTTGGGGCGTGGACTCGCCGCGTTTGGCGCCGACGTGGTCTGGCTGGCGTTCGGGTTGTGGTTGTTCTGGCGCTGGCGCAATCGGCGCTGGCAAATTGCCCTGGTGGGCCTGCTGATCCAGGCGCAGGTTGCCGTACATCACCTGCTCGAGGCGCAGGTGAACCTGGCCGACGTCGACGCGTCCGGACTCCCGTTCGCGGTGGAAGTCATCCTGCCCAATGGTGGCTGGTTCACCAGTGGCCTGGCGGCTCTGCCGGGCGCCGAGCGGGACCTGCTGATTGGTGGCGCCCTGCTGGTCGTGGGTTACGCGTGTGCTGCCTGCGTCGTCGTTCTGGGGCTTGCGTGCGCGCGCCTGATCCGCGGCGTGCGCCTGCGCGACAACCGGCGCGCACAACCAGTTCTGCGCGCGCAAAAGCCGCGCTGGTCGATTGGACTGATCAGCCTCGCCGTGGCGCTGGTCACCACGTGGTCGCCCATCGGCGCACTGGCGCTGGGGGCATCGAACTGGCAGGCAAATGCCACGCTCAACACGGTCGGCGTACCGCGCTCGGCTGGCGCCAGTAACGACGTCGAAACGATTCGGGGCGTCGGCTACAACCCGTGGTACGCCGGACTCAGTCCTGACCAACGCTCCGCGCTGTACGACCGCGACTTCAGCGACATGCACCAGCACGGCATCAACACCATCGAGGGCTGGTTCGAGACGCAATTCGACAGTGTCACACTCGATGCGGCCGCGCGGAATGGGATCGGCGTGCTGATGCCCTTCGAGTTGAACCAGGATTGGGATTATTCCAATCCGAACGTCCAGGCCAGCATTCTCGCGCACATTAGCGACTACGTGGAGAAGTACAAGGATTACCCAGCCGTGCGGATGTGGGCGCCAGGCAACGAGAACATGCACCGCATTCTGTTTGCGCACATGGTCAGCCAGATGAACGATCCGGCTGCCCAGGCGCGCGCGGCGGCGTTTGCCGCGTTCCTGCCGCAGGTGGTGGACCGAATCCACGCGCTCGACCCCAACCACCCGGTGGTATATCGCGACGCGGAGGACCTGTATCTGCCGTGGATCGTCAACACCTTCGCCCAGGCGGGTGGCGGCGACCGTCCCTGGCTGGTGTACGGCGCGAACGTCTACTCAACCACGCGGCTCAACGACATCGTGACGCGCTGGCCGACGCAGTGGCCTGGACGCAAGCTGTTGATTTCTGAGTTTGCGCCGGGAGGTATGAGCCCAACTAATCGGCCGGTCGGATTCCAACAGGAGTGGCAGATTATCAGCTCTAAACCCGACATCGTCCTGGGCGGACTGGCCTACACGTGGGCGACCAACGGGCCGGAGGACCTGGACCGCGTCTTTGGCCTGGTGGACCCCAACGGGAATCCGACCGACGGGGCGCTGGCCGCGCTCGGGACGGCATATTCCGGCTGAGACTGCGACCGCGGCGACTTGCATCAGCTCGCGCCGCGTGGCTCGGACAGTGTCGGAAAGAATTCTTCTCTTCGAAAGAGAAGCAGAACCCCAACAGGTGATGAAAAACCTCTTCAAGGGCTCCACCGTAGGTGGAATCGTGGAACCTGCGTTCATCAGAGGTCGCTAGCTCACGTTTGTGGACGCCGAGTTTCGAGGTGCGGGCAATTCTTCTCGGAAGAGAAGCAGACTTTCTCAGTCTCAGTCGGCGGACGCGGGCTCGTCGCCGGCGGGAAAGAGCGTGGTGACCGAGCGCGGACCGAGGGTAATCTGGCCCATGCCATCGCGCAGCGTGAGTCGGCCCAGCCGCTCGGCGTGGTGGGTTCGATCCGTCGCGGTCACGACCAGTGATCGATACTGTCCCGCGTCCGGACCTGCCAGCGTCAGCGTCAGATCGACCGGCTGAAACTCCTGGTTCACCAGGAACACCGCCGGTGGGCCCTGGGCGGTTTGCACGGCCAGACTGCTGAGGTCTTCGGCGCCGTCCTGTCGCACATCGAGCACGCGCGCGCCAGGCTGCAGGTACGGCAGAATCTGCTGCAGCGCGAAATAGCGCTGGCGTTCTTTGAAGTCGTCCGCCGGGCCGCGCAGGATGCCCCACTTGGTGATTGCGTCATGGCCCGGCTGCAAGTAATCGACGGCGTCCCAGTAGATCGCCGCGTCCACGCCGTCGCGGTAGTGGCTCAGCAACGTGCTGGCGATGTCCAGGGCAAAGCCATTCTGAGCGTTGGCTTCCTGTCCCGCGTCGAGGTCACCAAAGGCAAATGAGGTGTACTCGGTGACGATCACGGGCAGCGTGGGCTGCCTGGAGTGCACGTACTCCACGACCGAGTCGACGGCCGAGGTGGGGTAGTACTGGTGGAACCCCACGAACGCCAGGTTGCTGGCGATCTGTGGATCGTCCAGCAGCGGGGGCAAGTACTGCAGCGCATCGACCCCGTCGGCCGTGTCTGGACCGTAGAGTTTGACGTTGTCGGCCGCCACCCGCGGCGCCAGCTGATGCGCAATGTAGGCCAGGCCGTCGGGCGGAATCTGGTTGCCGTCGCCTCCGTCAGGCTCGTTGGCGATGGTTGTCGCCCACAGGTTGATGTGCTGCTGCCGGACGAGGAAGTCGACCACGGTCGAGACGTAGTCCACGTAGTCGTCGTAGTGCGCCGGCGACAACACGCCACGCCGAGTGCCGTCCTCCGTGAACTGATCCGGGCCGCCCCAGACGCCGAGCACGATCTTGACTCCGGCACGGTCGAGGCGCTGGAAGAACCTCCAGCTGTCGGCATACGGCGCCGACGACAGCATCGACTCATAGACCGCCGGATTCAGGTCTCTGGCTGGCAGGTCGGCAGGCGCGGCGGGCAGCAATCCGGAGTCGACGCGCGCGATGGCCGGCATGAATGGGTCGAGAATCTCGGAGCGGAACATCGTCCGAAACTCCGGACAGCTCCACAGCGCGTTTTCCATGTTGAAGCCCGCCCCGAGGATGGGTCGGAGTGACTGGTCTGATGGAGCGTCGAGATCGACGCGCAGCGTCGCCGGCAGCGCGACGGGGCTGAACGGTGGATAGTTCGTTTCGAGGTGTTCGGGTGGGGGTGGGGCGGCGTACGGGCCCGGATCGCAACCGGTCTGGAAGCGCGTTTCATCCCACTGGCCGTCGGCAGCGGTGCGCGTAACACCTGAGCTCGAGGCGAGGACCACCAGGCTCAGCGCCAGCAGGAATGTGGGCGCGCGCTTCAGGTGGCCCATTACGGTCCGTGAAACAGATTGCTGAGCACGTCGAGCGAGCGTCCGTCGACGGGCACGCCGTCATCGGTCAATCCGAAGTTGCGGTCCACGCCCTCGGGACCGTTGCGGGTCCAGGCATAGACGCCGCCGCCGAGGACCCACTCTGGATGACGGATGATGTAGCCCCACATCGTCGAGAAGCCGTCAGGTCGATCGGGCGCCGCCACACCGCCGGGCGAAAACTCGGAAACCCACAGTGGCGAGGCCACGCCCATGGATGGCCAGCGATCGACGATGTCGCCGAGATACGCCGTGTAGCAGTTGGTGCCATACACGAACCACGGACGAGGCGTGTTGCCATCGCGCTGGACGGCCGCGACGACCCAGCCGACGAATGCGTCCTCGGCATCGCGATACGTGACCGGATGATCGGGGTCCACGGCGTGAATGTCATCCGCTGTCTGGATCAGCCAGTCGCTGAAGGCTTCGGCTTCGACCTCCTGGTGCGGGTCCTGCGGGCCCACCCACGCCGGATGGACGATCTTGTGCAGGATTTCGTTGCCGAGACCCCACATCCGCAGCGCTGGATACCCACGGTATTGCATCACGCGCGCGAGCACCTGGTCGTGGAGCTGCTGGCGAACGCTCGGATTGGCGTAGTCCGCATCCGGGTCCAGGCCGAACGGCATAACCACACCGATTCCATGCCGCTCCGCCGCATCTAACAGGGTACCATCAAACTCGGCTGGGTCCCAACCAAGGACCGTGTTGACGCCGAGGGCGCTGAGGGCGGCCATGTCGGAGTCCAGCTGGGCGGCGCGGTCCTCGGGCGACAGCTGGGAGGCGTACTGAGTGTTGAGTCCCATGCCTTTGATGGTCACGGGCTCGCCATTGACGAGGTACTGGAACTGATAGGCGGAGCCGCTGATCTCGACGTGGCTGGGCGCCGCGGCTGCCGCCGGGCTGGCGGATGCGGTGGCCGCCTGGCTCGTCGACAGGTTCGGAGCCTGGCTTGTCGATGCGTTGGCCGCCTGGCTTGTCGAGGCGCTCTCGGGCTCTGTCGGCGGCTGATTCTGCGACTGGCCGGCCGGCTGGGTCTGACTCTGACCCGACACTCGAGTCGGAAAAAGCCAGTCGTCACGAGAGATGTCGAGCGTCCGCCGTGGACGCGCTTGTGTCGCGCTCGAGGGCTGCGGCGCGGCCAGGCCGACGTCCTGCTGCATCACCGCCGCGCACGCCGACGACGTCAGCACCACGCTCGCCGCGGTCGCGAACGTGATGCGTCGCGCCCGCTTGCTCAGCAGCAGCACCAGCGCGGCCGGGACGTAGGCCACCAGGAGGGCGCAGCCCACGAGCAGGGCGGCCCGCAGCGGCGACCACACCTGCTCCAGGCTGTCTGTCAAAGCGCTGCCGCGACTCACGAACCAGGGCAGGAGGGCGTTGGCCGCAAACGACACGCCGGTCGCCTGCAAATCGCGTATGGAGGGTTGCGCGCCGAGAATCACGAGCGCGACCTGCACCTGCATCGTGATACCCGCCACCACCAGACGCGGGTGCTTGCGGCTGAGCCCACGCCACGCCAGCAGGAGCCCGACGCCGAGCACGGCGGCGTGCGCAACGCCGGCGGCCAGCAATCGCCCCAGCACCGCGCTGCCAGGCTGGAGCGCGCCGCGGGCCAGCGCCCAGCTCGCGCGCGAGCTGTCGACGAAGACGCCCGCTAGCTGCGCGTGGAGCCCAGTCGCCGGGCGCTCCGGCGACGGCGATGCCCTGCACGTGCAGGTCGACCAGGCTGCCGATGGCGGCCTGAGTGTAGACCGGGTCCAGGAATGGCCACTGGCCCAGGACCGCGGTGCTCAGCTGCCGAATCGAGCCCAGGCTGAGGGCGGCGGCCAGGAAGACGGCCAGGCGCGCCTCGGCGGCGTTGACAGGCCTCATCTTCGTGGCCGTATCCATCAACCTCCAGCGGATTCTGGCCTTCCGGGCGCTGCCCCGCCGCGTGCTGAAGGCACTCGGCATGCTATGTCTGGTCCTGTTCGTCTCTACCATCGGCCTGGTGCCCGGACAACCCGCGCGCGCCCTGGGGTTCGAGTTGCTCGGGGTCGGCCTGGTCGGCGCGGCCTGGGTGCTGCTCCTGGATATCGGCACCTGGCGCATCACGGAGCAGCAATATCGGCGGCCTCTGGTGCTGATGCCGATCGGTCTGTTGGCCAGCGTGTGTGCTGCCATCGCCGGCGCGTCGCTCGTGGCGCAAGCCGGCGGTGGTCTCTACTGGCTGGTCGGAATGATCTTGCTGGCCCTGGTGGCGGCCCTGCTGGATGCCTGGGTGCTGCTGATCGAGATCGTGCGCTGATCAGCGCGCCGCGGCGCCCGCCTTCTCTGGATTGCGAGTGGTCGTCGACGACTCCAGGTGAAAGAAGCGGATCGCGTTGTCGGCGACCATCTTGCGCACTTCGTCGGCCGGCACACCGGCGAAGTTCCTGGCAATGACGGCGTCGGAGTGGGGGAACTCCGATTCCTGGTGCGGAAAGTCCGTCGCCCAGATCAATTTGTCGACGCCGATAACGTCGCGCAGGCGGACGCCGATGCTGTCTTGCTGGAACCCCCACAGGATGTGCTCTTTGAGGTAGTCCGTCGGTTTCTTGGGAAGCGGCTGCCAGCCCAGGACTTCCTCCGCCCAGTAGCGATGGCGTTCGTAGCGAATGTCGGCCATCTCGTAGGCCCACGGAATCCAGCCGATCTGCGTTTCGGCGAAGAAGATTTCCAGATCGGGAAAGCGCTCAAAGAGGCCATCGAGCGCCATCTGTACGGCGTTGAGAAAACCGAGTCGACCGAAGCGCGCCGTCTGCGCGGCAAGATCGGTCAGCGGACCGAGACGACCGCCGCGGTTGTCGAGCGGTCTGGGATAGCGCAGCAACGGCCCACCGCGCGGTCCTTCGCGATTGAATTCCTGGTGGACGCAGATCGGCATGTGCATGTCCAGCGCGGCCTTCCAGAAGGTGTCGTCCTCGGGAGTGGGCAGGCCCTTGCCGCTGGGGAAGCAGTACAGGGCGATACCTTTGAGACCGATCTTGCGAATGTGTTCGAGCTCGGTGAGCGCGTCCTGCAAGCCGGTCATGGGGATCACTCCGAGGGCGAGCAGGCGGTCCGGGTTGGCTGGGCAATAGTCCTCGCTGAGAAAATCGTTGTAGGCGCGGATGCAGGCTTTGTAGACGTCGTCGTCGCGGATGTTGCGCCAGAAGTTGGGTCCGGAGGCCTGCCCGGGAAACAGGACCTCGGCGTCGATACCGTCCTGGTCCTGCTCCTCGAGTCGCTGCTGGCCGGTGCCGGTACCGGGCGTCGTCTCGTAGTTCTGGCCGAACGGCTTCCAGAC
>JAFAOS010000260.1 GCA_019247515.1 Chloroflexota bacterium
AGGTGGGCAGCTGAGGGGAAGCGACTCATGTCGATGCCGATCTCAGCAACCAGAATCTCGCTCATCCGCGGGCCAATACCAGGGATGGTGTCGAGGCGCTCGAGGGCGTCAGCAAAAGGGCGCATGCGCTCGGCGATCTCCGCGCTCACGTGGGCGATTCCCTCGTCGAGCGCGTCGATATGGCTGAGTTGCTCGGTGAGCAAGAAGCGCTGATGCGCCTCCATTCGGCCCGCCAGCGCCCGCTCCAACAAGCCGCGTTTCGATCGCATCTTGCCGCGCGCCAGCTCCGCCATGGCCACCGTATCTGTCGAGCCTCCCACCAGCGCGTCCAGCATCTCCCGACCGGAGAGTCCCAACGGGTCCGAAGCGACGGAAGCGAGCTTGATGTTGGCACCTTCGAGTGTCTTCTGGATGCGATTGACCTCGGAGGTCCGCTCTCGAACCAGTGCAGTGCGGTACCGAACCAGCTCACGTAATTCTCGTTGCGGACGGTCCGGCACAAAACTCGCCTTCAGCAAGCCGTGGCGCAACAGATCGGCGATCCATTCGCAGTCGTTCACGTCGGTCTTGCGCCCAGGGACGTGCTTGATATCTCGCGCATTGACCAGCAGCAAGTGGAAGCGGTCCTCCAGCAAATTGAACAGCGGCTTCCAGAACACGCCAGTCGATTCCATGGCCACGTGAGTGACGCCCTCCACGGCTAGCCAGTCGGCTAACGAGAGCAGGTCGTCGGTCATCGTCCCAAACGTACGAATGTCCTTGCGGACCCGCCTTCCTGAACCTGGCACAATCACACAAGCGACAACCGTCCGCTTGTGGATGTCCAACCCACAACAACGCTCGTAGATAGCATCCATCACGACTCCAAGTGACGCGCGTGGAGCGGGGGTAGCCCCGATTACACAAATTGTGCTGTGCGTGCTTCCCAGTGGGAGCAACAGTCGGTGGTGCTTCAGACCACCCCGGACCAAAGTTATAGCGGGCTTGCTGCACCAACATACAAACCGGCCTGCGTTCGTTCCACGGCGTCGACGACAAGGATACCGACCAAACGCTCATTTTCATGCCGCGGTGGTCGCCCGCCGGCGATGGAAAAGTTATGAGGAATGGAACACTTCGCGGTGTGCCGAGGCATGGTTCCACATCTTCGTCTCCTGGGTGACCTGCATTCCACATAATTTTGTTCCATTTCTACTCAGAGGCCATCTCCTTGTTTGTGCATACCAGGCGATCGCAACTCCTGCACAACCCGCGCGGTGGCTCGCGCTGAAAGCTGAACGCGGCCGGTCGCCGCCGACCGAATGGCGAATGGCCGACATGCTCGCGAAAGCGTTGGTCTTGCGCTTCGTCGTGCGCGGTGGCGGTGGTAGTTGATGGGCCTGATCGCGAGGGTCGTGCTCGCGCTGGGCGTGGACCGTCGTGCGCGGTGGGTGGTAGGCGCGCTGGTCACGTTGCTTTGCGTCAGTCTCCTGGTTGCCTTGATCGTGATCCAGACTGTGGCCACTTTCCTGACCGGTGGTCAAAATGGATGCGGTGAGCCCCGCTGAGGCAACATCAGGCGCTACCACAATCCAGGTTCCGACGCCTGCCCTACCACCGCCTGTCGATGCCGACCTCGGTAGTCGTCTCATCCAGTTTGCACAGGGGTGGCTCGACGTCCCGTACGTATTTGGGGGTTGCTCGCGCAACGGTGTGGATTGCAGTTGCCTGGTGCAGAACGTGTACGCCGCCGTTGGGATCCGCTTACCGCGCGTGGCAGTCGACCAGTTCAACGCGACAAGTCCGATCATCGAACCCCAACCGGGGGACCTGGTCTTCTTCGCCAACACTTACGGGCCGGGTATCTCGCATGTCGGCATTTACATTGGTAAGGGGCTCCAGATCAACGCACCGACTACTGGCGAAGTCGTCAGTGTCGCACCCGTCTTCACCGGTTACTGGGGCGCGCATTACGCAGGCGCCCACAGGGTCGGCAGGTGATGGAAGTCAGAACTGCACCGCGCAGCCTACTTTACGCGGCGCATCAGCTCCTCAGGAGCCAGTTCCATCGCTCTGGTTATCTGCTTGAGCGCCACATGACTGCGGTTGTCACTGGGTCTCAGGGGTAGGAGAACGTTTCCCAACTGGTCGTGCCTGAGCTTCAGGTGTTTGTGCTGGCCCGCTTCGACGACATATCCCTCGCGCTCCAGGAATCGACGCATTTCGCGCGCTCGAATGGACGTGAGCGCGAACCCCTTTTCTTTTCCCATGAGCGGCAGCCAGAGATAACGATACGATGCGCGAGGCTTGCGCAGAGCCTGGTGAATCGTCCGGAACGGCAGTGCGAAGTCCGCCGCAGATGCTGGCCAGTAGACTCCCGCAAGCGATATCAACGAACGGCGAAGATGGCATAGTCGGTCGAACGATCGTTGCGCTAATCGTCCTCGACGGCTTGACTGGCAATGCTAGCGATCGAGAAGGCCTGTCAGCGACTGTGACGCGCGGCGTGTCGGAGTTGCAAGTAGACCTGCTGCATTACGTCTGCCAATTGTGGGGTGCTTCGCCAGGCCGTCTACCAGCGGCGTACCGCCTCATGGTCAAGTTCCGGTGGCACGGCGCGTAAACACAGTAGGCACGCTGTTGGCACGATCCGGGCACTCCTGAACATCGCACGCGTGCACCGGACTCAGTAACCGAGAAAATCGCCGTTGCTGGCACGATCGAGGCACGCTGCGAGGCACGATTGCGGCACGTCTCATCCGAAACACTGGGCGATGCCGTTGGCCGTTAGCCCCTTTTGCTCGCAATCGTCGAGGCAAGCTCGAAGCAGCGGACAGCTGCTGCACCGGTGGATCGATGGACGGAACATCAATACTCTCTTCGATAACCTCGCACGGACATTCGAGATGTGTGCCTCTGAGCGCGCGACCGCGCTGCCTCAGAAATTTGCCGACCGAAACGAGGCGTTTGCCTCAGCTAAGAATCCGACCGAAGGTGAGGTCGGAGAGGTGCAGCGAGCCAGTCGGCATGACCTGGTGCGCGCGTTGGCGCCGCGGTATGGGCACGTGAGCAAGCACGAGAAGAGCCAGATCCTCGACCAGGTGTGCGAGGTGACTGGCTACACTCGCAAATATGCGCTGACGCTGCTCAAGCACCCACCGGACGAGCGACTGGTCAAGCGGACACGCCGTCGGCCACCCAGCTACGGGCCGGCGGAGGTCGAGTTGCTGCAGCTGTGCTGGCTGGTGACCGACGGCATCTGCTCCAAACGGCTAGCGCCGTTCCTGCCTGAACTGCTGAACCGGTTGCGCAGGCGCCAGGCATTACGCGAATTCCCAATCGCGGTCCAGGCGCGCGTCGCAGGCATGAGTGCCGCCACAGTAGATCGCGCGCTCAAGCCGCTGCGCGAACAGACCAAAGTGCGGCGGGGTATCAGCACGACCAAGGCTGGCACGCTGCTCAAGCGGCAGATCCCCATCCGTACGTTTGCCGAATGGACCGATGTCCGGCCCGGCTTCTTCGAGATGGACCTGGTCGCCCACTGCGGCTGGAGTGGCGCCGGCCAGTTCCTGTACACGCTGAGTATGGTCGATGTCGCCACCGGCTGGGTGGCTTGCGCCGGGTTGCGCGACAAGCGCCAGGAGACCGTCTTCCACGCCTTGCAGCGGCTGCAGGCCGATCTGCCGTTTCGAATCTTGGGTCTGGATAGCGACAATGGGACCGAGTTCATCAATCGGGCGTTGCTGGACTACTGCACCGACCACCACATCACCTTCACCCGCTCGCGGCCCTACCTCAAGAACGACACCTGTCATGTTGAGCAAAAGAATTGGGCGGTGGTACGCCGGCTGGTTGGCTACGACCGACTGGAGTGGCCAGCGCTGGCCGCGCTCGAGCGCATCCATGATCTGGCCGGCGACTACATCAACTTCCTCCATCCCGTCCGGAAGCTGGTGAGT
>JAFAOS010000265.1 GCA_019247515.1 Chloroflexota bacterium
CCAGAGCACCGTATCCCACCCGCTCGACTGTGGATTCAGGTCGAGGAATGCGTTGGAGGCAGCCAGCTTGTCCGCCACGCGCCGGTCCAGCCGGGGCAAGCCGGTCGGCGCGCCACCGCCCATGTCCATCACCGGACCGGGGCTGAGAAACTCCACGTGCGCGATCGCGTCGACGCAGTTTTCGATGGACTGCGTCGCCCGCGCATGCGCCACGGTGCGCCGCTCCAGAGCGTGGGCGGCCTGGACACCCACCCGCAGTTCGTCCACGGTGTACGAGGCGAGATAGGGAATGCCGCCCCGAGTACCACCGCCGGAGGCCACCAGCTTGATCACGTCGGCGCCCTCGGCCACCAGCACGCGCACGTTTCGGCGGATCTCCTCGCGTGTATCTGCGACGGCGCCGGACCACCAGATATGGCCGGCGCTGTGGGTGATGGCGCGTCCGGCGAGCTGCAGGCGCGGGCCGGGAAAATAGCCGCGCCGAATCGCCTCGCGCACCCAGAACATCGTCTGACCCCGCGCGGCGCAGTCCCTCACCGTCGTGACGCCGGACTTCAGATGCACGGTCAGCTGGCGCACGGCGGTGAGCGCCAGCATCTCGTCCGGCGCCTGAAGTTGAACTTCGAACGGCTGCCGGTCGGGGAACAGCGTGGCATGCGCGTGGCAATCGACCAGACCAGGCAGCAACACTCGCTCGGAACCGAGCTCACACGCGCCATCGGCGAGGCTGCCGAAGTCAGTCGCCCGCCCGAGCGCGGCAATTCGCCCATCCTCCACGCGCAGGCACGCATCGCGAATGGGAGCCGCGCCAGTCGCGTCGATCACGCTTCCAACGCGTAGCACGCCCTCGAAGGCGCCATTGAGTTCGGGCCAGTTATCCTGCTTCACCAGCGGAGGACTGTACATCGAATGAAAATCACCGACGTGGAGGCCATCGTGCTGCGCCAGCCGGCACTCGACGAGTCCATCGCGGACGGCAGTCAGGACGACCTCGTGGTCCGCGTACATACCGACGCGGGCATCGTCGGCGTGGGCGAAGTCGACTCGGCCCCCGAGGTGGTCAAGTCGGTCATCGAGGCGCCCGCCTCACATGCGATCGCTTCGGGTCTGCGTCACGTGCTCGTCGGTCAGGACCCGCTGGACACGGAGGCCTTGTGGGACGCGATGTACAGGGCCTCCATTTACTACGGTCGACGCGGAGTGGCGCTGCACGCCATCAGCGGCATCGACATCGCCCTGTGGGACCTCAAAGGCAAGGCGCTGGGGCAACCGGTCTCCAGCTTGATCGGCCCCGTGCAGCGCCGCCGAATCCGCGCGTACGCCTCCACGCTCATGCCGGACACCGAAGCGGAGACGGCGCGCAAAGTCAGCGCACTCATCGAGCAATACGGCTTCACGGCCGTCAAGCTGGGCTGGGGGCCGCTCGGCCGCGATCCGGACCACGACGTCCGACTCGCGCGCGCCGCCCGCCGCGCGGCCGGCGACCAGGTTGACGTGCTGATCGACGCCGGTCTCGGCTACGGCGCGGATCCGATTCCGGCGATCCGCGTCGCGCGCGAGTTGGAGCAGCTTCACGTCTTCTGGCTCGAAGAGCCCTTCCTACCGGACGCGCTGGAAGCCTATGCGCGGCTCGCCGATAGCGTGGACATCAACGTCGCGGCTGGCGAAGAAGACGCGACGCGCTGGGGATTCCAGGAGCTGATCGACCGCGGCCACGTCGACGTGGTCCAGCCGGACGTCACCCGCTGCGGCGGCATCACCGAGATCCTTCGCATCGCGAATGTCGCTCGCGACCGGGGCAAGGCCTGCGTCCCCCACGCCTGGAAGAGCGGCATCGTCAAAGCCGCCTCGCTGCACGTCAACGCCGTCCTGCCGGAGGCCTGGTTCCAGGAATATTGCGTTGCGGAGACTCCGCTGAACACCGGACTGACCCGCCAGACCTTTCCATTGAAGGACGGGTTCGTGGAGATACCCACCGCGCCCGGGCTGGGGGTTGAGCTCGACCCGGATGTCCTGGAACGCTACGCCGTCGGCTCGAAGCCACTGCCCGTCGCCGCGTGATGCTGGCCGGAGTCTCACAGGTCGACATCACTCCGGCGCTGGGCCTGCCGCTGCGCTGCTGGGCGGCGCGGAGTGCCAGGGCGAAGGCGGCGCGCGACCCGCTCGTGGCACAAGCGCTCGTCGTGCAGGACGAATCTGATCGTCTGGCGGCCATCGTGGCGGTCGACCTGCCCCACGTGGGTCGCGGGCTTACCGACGCCGTCCGAGGCAAGGCCTGGGCGAACCTCGGCATCCCGGAGCACGCTTTGCTCCTCAACGCCTCGCATACGCACGGTGGGCCACCGCTGAATCTCGGTGGCGGCGTGACCTGGACCACTGAAGACCCCGAATATGCGACCTACGCGGCTGTGCTGCCCGAGGTCGTCTACGGTGCCGTGTACGGCGCGTTTCACGCGCTGCGTCCCGCTCGAATCGCATCCGGGTCCGGCCGACTCGAGGGCGTGTCCGTCAATCGCGTGCGCCACGCGGACCCGGTCGACGATTCCGTGCAGGTCATCCGAGTCGACACCGACGCGGGCGAACCGCTGGCGATCCTGACCAGTTTCGCCTGTCACGGTACATGCATGGCCGGCCACGTCCCCGACTGGAACGCCGATTTTGCCGCGCCCTTGCGCAACCACGTGACACGCGAGCTGGGCGCCACGTGCCTCTTTCTCCAGGGGTGTGCCGGCGATGTCGCGCCCTGGGACTTCTGGATGGGCAACCCCAGCCCGCGGCCCCACTCGTACGGCAATCGCGACGAGCTCGGCACGCGGCTCGGCGCGGAGGTTGTCCGTGTCGCGAGCGAGCTGCGCGCGACCGTGAACGCCGCACGCGTAGTCACCACGTCGACTCGCCTGGCGTTGCGCCGACGCCAGCTCCCGTTCCCCGATGCCGAGTTGGACACCATTGAAAGACAGCTCCGGAACCAGGCGGACGAGACGTACCCCGAGCTGTGGGCGCCGCACGTCCACACCGTCAACTCCGCCCAGTTGTTTCCGCTGCCATATCAACGCGGCGCGGTTGGCATGTACCGCAATATGCGCCAGCGTCGCGACGAGCCGCTGCAAGCGGAGGTCCAGGCGATGGCACTGGGAGACGCCGCGATTGTCGCCAACCCATTCGAGCTGTTCAATGGCCCAGGTCTGCGCATCCGCACCGGGAGCCTCGCGTCCGGCGCGACGCTGGTACTCGGCTACTCGAACGATTATCTGGGCTATTTCCCGCGCACGGAGGATTTTCAAGAAATCGCCGAAGTGCCGCTCGAGGAGATTCTGGATCAGGATCGCTACCGCTGGGCGTACGGCATGACCAACACCCACGTGCAACCTGGCGAGGTGGAGCGGCTCGTCGAAGCAAGTATCGCCGCGCTCCGCGAGGTCAGCTGACAGCGGTCTTCCCCCAGTGGGGACCCCACGGGGCACGTGTTGGCGCGCCCCTGGCATTTGTACATGTTGAGACCCACAGGGTCAGACCAGTCTTTCGCCAGTTGGGAATCCTCCCTATGGGTCCCCTCTGGGGAGACCCTCCCTGTGGGTCCCCTCTGGGGAAGGCTCCCTGTGGGTCCCCTCTGGGGAGACCCTCCCTATGGGTACCGTCTGGAGAACCCCTCCTATGCGTCCCCTCTGGGACACCCCTCCCTATGGGTCCCCTCTGGGGAGACCCTCCCTGTGGGTCCCCTCTGGGGAGACCCTCCTATGCGTCCCCTCTGGGGAGACCCTCCCTATGGGTCCCCTCTGGGGAGACCCTCCTATGCGTCCCCTCTGGGGAGACCCTCCTATACGTCCCCTCTGGGACACCTCCCTATGGGTCCCCTCTGGGGAGACCCTCCCTACGGGTCCCCTCTGGGGAACGCTCCGTGTGGGTCCCCTCTGGGGAAAAACGTCATCAGCTGAGGAAACGGTCCAACACGTTGCGTGTGATGCGTGCCACGTCCTCGTCCACCAGAATCGACGCTGTCCACGTGATCGAGCCAACCGAAAACACCTGACCACCGCCGGCGGTCTCGAAGTGGACCATCTCCGCTCCACCCTCGTCGCAATTCGTGCCTTTGGCCAGTAGCCGCGTGCCAGGCGGCGAGCTTGGCGTGCGCTTGTCTGTCTCGTGGCCGGACGCGCCGCCTGGCACCCGCTCGTGCAGGCTGGCGGCACCGAAGATGTCGCCCCTGCGCAGACGTGTCCCGGAGAAGACCCAGTGGTCTTCATCCACCACGCGGTACGGCGCCGCGGTCATCGCCCCGCTGCTGGTGTACATGACGCCGAGCAACGCGGCGGTCGGCTCGAATGCGCGGTGCATGCGATTTTCGAATGGCCCGCCGGGCTCCTCGTCCTGGGTGCGAAAGACGAGCCGGGTCCGGTCGAGAAAGTCAACCTCACAGTCCAGACCGTTGCCGCCCAGGTACACCAGCCGGCCGTCGCCTTCGAACACCCACCGCTTGACGGCGGTATACATGGCGCGCGACCAGTACTCCGGATGAGTGTGGATGACCAGCACACGGTACCGATCCAGCTGGAGCGTGCCGTCGTGCAGCTGGGCTTCGGCGTAGAGGTCGTAGCGGTAACGTTCGCGCTCCAGCCAGCTGTACAGCCGCCATTCGGCCGCCGCCAGGTGGCACGGCTGCCGACCACGAATGGGGTCGGTCGGCCGTTCGTGCCGGCCAATCTGATTCAGCGGCTCCGGCCGCTCGAATGAGATCGGCGCATACGCCTGGTCAGGCAAGCTGTGCTCGACCGGTGTCCCCTCGCGGTAGCGCGGCAGGTCCATGTGCGCAACGACAGTCGGATAGTCCGGCAGCCGGGCGGCGTTGACGTAGTTGCTGCGACCCCCAAAGTTGTTGTACGCGCTCCACGTATTGGTGGAGGCCAGCACGGCCATCGCCGACCCTGGCGCCGACGGCGCCACCACCCACGGAAACGAGAAGAACGCGCCTGATTCCCCCTCGGCGAAGAAGTAATACAGGCCGGAGTCCTCGGGTGCGGTGACCAGGCCGCTGTCGCGCCAGAGCACTCCGGTTTGCGAAAAATCGCCGTCCGCCAGAATCTGCGCGGTCGCGCGTGGTCCGTGCTCGTCGAACCAGCCCAGTAATTGTTGGAACCTGGCTTCGCGCCCACAGCGCACCAGCGAAAGGCGGTACGGCTCGGGGCTGTGGACGCGCACCGTCGCGCGTTCTCCCGCAACGGACCACTTGGGCCACACGTAACCCAAGATACGCTCCGACAGGAGACGGAACTGGTGCGGTTGAGCGTCGATCGAGAGGTCCACCTCGCCGCGTTTGGAGCCGAATCCGGCCGCGCCGAGAGTGACGTGATAGTGGCCCGATGGCACATCGCCATACAGCGCGCCGCTCGGGGCAGAGCGCAGCAGATACACGTCGTCGCCCCGGACCAGCTCGACGGATGCGTCGCCGATAGCCGCAAAGCGTTCGTCACTGACGTAGCCGATCAGCCTCATGTGCCGTGAACGAATCCCAGCTGAGCGGAGATCGCCGCGGCCGTGTCGCGGACCTCGGCGCCGATCAGCCGGAAATCGCCACCTGGCAGACCCGTCTTGAGCCCGATGACTCCGACCGAACCGACCACGTTGGCGCTGGCGTCGCGCAAAGGCGCGGCCGCGCAATAAATTCCAGGCACTTCCTCCTCGTCCTCGATCATGTAGCCCAGCTCGCGGAACTCGCGCAGCTGCGCCTTGAAATCGAACGGCCGGCCCGGAGCCCGCACCGTTCCGCGACGGAAATCGGCCCGCAGGATCTCGTCCAGCTGACGCTCGGGCAAGTACGCCACGATCGCCTTGCCGACCGCCGTGAGATTCACGGAAGCCCGCTTGCCCACGTACGTGTCGAACCGCACCAGACCATGCCCGTCGACACGGTCCAGGTACACCACCTGGTGCCCATCCAGGGCTGCCAGGTGGGAGGTCAGCCCGGTGCGATCGCTGAGCGTCTCGAGGTACGGTCGCGCCACCTGGCGCACGTCGAGCGCCTGGAGCACTCGAGCGCCAATCTCGAATAGCCTGAGCCCCAGCCGGTGACAGCCGTTGTCGTCGCGGACGACGTAGCCGCGGGCGCGCAAGACCTCGAGCGTCAGGTGGGTGCTGCTCTTGGGCAGTGCGAGCTCGCGCGCGACGTCGGCCATGCGCAAACCACCCGGATGCAGGCTCAACAGCTCAAGGATGCTCAAGGCTTTGTCGATCGCCGGCGAACGTGGTTCAACCAGCTGAACAGCCGCCATGCGCCGAGCGTACTCGCAAAGGAGCATGTTGACAACCACGATCACGGACGAAACAATGCCGAGCACCGTGGTTCAGCCGATTGAACGACCCAAGCGTGCCTGGAGCGACCGCGCTCGGTCCGTGATCCCGGGCGGGGTCAACAGCGCCCAACGTCAGGTACCCGGACTCGAAGACCTGGTCATTACCGCTACCCACGGCGCCACGTTCACCGACGATCGCGGGCGGACCTTCACCGACTATCACGCCGCGTTCGGACCGCCACTGCTCGGACACAACGACCCGGATGTCGATCGGGCCGTCGCCGAAACTGCCTCGCGCGTCGACAACCTCGGGGTGGGTGTCAGCCGGACCGAGATCGAGCTGGCCGAGAAACTGGTCGAGCTGGTGCCGTCGGTCCAGCGCGTGCTCTTGACGATGACCGGCAGCGAAGCCACCTTCCACGCGGTCCGGCTGGCGCGTGCCGTGACGGGCAGGCGGTACCTGATCAAGTTCCAGGGTTGTTACCACGGCTGGCACGACGCGGTGGCGATGAACGTGATTTCGCCCGCTGAACGCGTCGGACACCGCGACCCACTGTCGGCGGGAGTGATCCCTGAAGTGACAGAGGCGACGCTCGTGTTGCCCTTCAATGACTCCGCGGCGGTGGAGCGCGCGCTCGAGGAGCACCCGGGCGAGATCGCCGCCATCATTCTGGAACCCATACCCCACAACATCGGCGCCGTGCTGCCCCTGCCCGGCTACCTGGAGCGGCTGCGCGAGCTTGCGACGCGACACGGAACGGTCCTGATCTTCGACGAGGTGATCACTGGCTTCCGGCATGCTCTCGGTGGCTACCAGCAGGTGGCCAGCGTCACGCCCGACCTGACCACGCTGGGCAAGGCCATGGCCAACGGCTGGCCGATCTCGGCTCTGGGCGGCAAGGCCGAGCTGATGGACCAGTTCAATACCACGCCCGGCCGCCCGGCGTTCTTCGCCGGGACCTTCAACGGTCATCCGGCGATGTCTGCCGCCGCGCTGGCCACCATCAGAAAACTCGAGACCGAACCGGTCCACGAGCACGTGTTCCGTCTGGGAGAGCGCATCCGGTCCGGACTCCGCGACGTCTTGCCAGAGTTTGACATTCCCACTGTCGTCAGCGGTTTCGGCTCGGTGTTCGTCACCTACTTTGTCGACGGTCCTGTGGAGCGTTACGAGGACCTTCTCGCCAACGACGCGTCGCTGTTCACGGGTTATCGACTGGCGCAGATGGAGCAGGGCGTGTTCGAGCTCCCGCTCAACTTGAAACGGAGTCACGTCTCGTATGCGCACACCGATGCCGACGTTGACCGCCTGCTGGAGGCCACGCGGCAGGCCCTGCGCACCACCCTCCGCCGGCGGGCCACAGAAAGGACCTCCACATGAGTGTGATGAATCGGCGAGTGCTGCTGGTGCGAACCGCGATGGCTGCCGGAGGATTGATCGGCGCCACCTGGTTGCTGGAGGCATGCTCGGCGGCGCCGTCGGCGAGCCCGGGGTCCGCGACTTCGGCGGCAGCCCCGACCAGCGCCCCCGCCGCCGCGTCGACAACCGCTCCGCCCCCCACGACCGCTGCCGCGACCACCGCCCCGGCCGCGACGCAGGCTGCCCCCGCCGCCGCCGCGGCGACCGCCGCTCCACGCCAGGGCGGTTCGCTGGTGTGGGCGATGACTTCTGACCCGGTCACGCTGGCGCCCTTTGGCGTCACCAATACCTCCGCCTACGAGCCGGGCAACCTGGCCTACGAGTCGCTGGTGCGCTGGGATCAGAACCTCAACGTTCTCCCCGCGCTGGCCGAATCGTGGGAGACGCCGGACAACATGACGTATATCTTTCACCTGCGTCAGGGCGTGCAGTTCCACAGCGGCAAGGAGCTCGATTCCCAGGACGTGGTGTATTCGCTCAACTCGCAGAAGTCGCCACCTCCACCCGGGAACGTCACCACCTTTTATCCCAAGATTGCGAGCACCGAAGCGCTCGACAAGTACACCGTCAAGCTCAACATGTCGCAGCCGGATGGCACGGTGCTGGGCTATCTGGCCTGGAACATCTACTCGCACATCGTGCCGGACGGTCTGTATGACCGCACCGACCCACGCAACACCGAAGACGGCAGCGGACCGTACAAAATCACCGAGTTCGTGCCCAATGACCACGTCACGCTGGCGCGCCACGCCAACTACTGGCGGACTGGCTTTCCGTATCTCGACGGCATCACCTTCAAGGTCATGACCGATCAGCAGGCGCGCGTTGCGGCGCTGCGCTCCGGGGCGGTCGACGGCACGACGATCTCGTCAGACATCATCCCAACGTTGAGCAACGATCCCAATCTCAAGGTGCTGAAGACGGTCACCGCTGCGTTTCGCGAGCTCCAGATGACCATCAAAGGTCAGGGCAAGCCCTGGGAAGACGTGCGGGTCCGCCAGGCGATCAACGCGGCGATCGATCGCCAGGCAATCATCGACAACGTGTACGCCGGTGACGCCGTATTTTCGAGCAAGATTCCAGCCAGCTATGGCGACTGGCCAATCCAGGACGCAGAGCTGCGTTCGACATTCGAGAAGTACGACCTGGATGCGGCCAAGAAGTTGATGAACGATGCCGGCGTCAGCGGCTTCGACGTCACCCTTCAGGCAATCGCGAATCCCAATGACTACGTGCAGATCGCCGAGATTGTCAAGTCGCAGCTCTCGAAGATCAACATCAACGTCACGGTCCAACCGCTGGAGATCGGGACCTTCGGCCAGAACAACAGCACCGGTGCTTTCGAGTGGGCATCGACCGGACGCGGCATGCGCGGCGACCCGAGCGGTTATATGGCGGACTTCGATCCGACCGGATCAACCTACAAAGCCTGGTTCCAGGGCGGCTGGACGAACGACGAGATGACCCAGTTGTTGAACGCGGCCCTCGGCAATCCGGATCAGGCCGCGCGCCATGCCCAGTACCGGCGCATGCAAGAGATCGCACTCACCGACTGGCCGACCATCCCGACGGTCGATCCCACCATCTATCAGGTCGTGCGCAGTCGCGTGCAGAACATGTACGTGTCCATCGACGGGACCGAGAAAGGCCTGCAGGAGACGTGGGTCACCAGTTGAGTCGTTTCCGCGCCGCTCGATCCGAGTGACCGATGGCGCGCTACGCGCTGCAGCGCTTGCTGATGGTCATCCCCACGCTCGTGGGGATGACACTGCTCATCTTCATCCTGGTGCGCTTGCTGCCAGGCGACGTGGTGACGTCCATGTCGGTCGGCGAGGTCACCAGCGACGCCGCCCACCAGCGCATTCGTCAGGCGCTGGGGCTGAACGATCCATGGCCCGTGCAGTACCTCCACTACGTCGGCGGACTGGTCACCGGCAACCTGGGGACCTCATTCCTGAGCGGTGAGCCGGTGGCGCTGATCCTGGGCCGGGCAATCCCCATCACCATCGAGCTTGCCCTGCTGGCCGTGGGGCTGGCCATTATCGTGGGCACGCCGCTCGGCATCGTTTCCGCGGTGCGTCCCAATACCCGTCTGGACGTCGTATCCAGAGTTGGCGGCCTGATCGGCTTGTCGGTCCCGAGCTTCTGGATCGCGACGCTGGGCCTGCTGATCACCTCGCTCGTGTTCCACTGGATTCCCGCCGTGACCTGGATTCCGTTCTGGACCGATCCGCTCGGCAATCTTGTCCAGATGGCGCTGCCAGCCTTCGCCCTGTCGCTCGCCACGCTGGCGATCGTCATGCGCATGACACGCGCCAGCTTGCTCGAGGTATTGCAAGAGGACTTCGTCCGGACCGCGCGCGCCAAGGGCATGGCTCCGAAACCAGTGATCTTTGCACACGCGTTGCGCAACGCGCTGATTCCGGTGGTGACGGTCATCGGCACCCAGGTCGGCGCATTGATGGGTGGCGCCGTGGTCATCGAAGTGATTTTCGGCTTGCCGGGCGTCGGATACTCGCTGGTCCAGGCAATCTACAACCGAGATTATCCGATTGTGCAGGTCGCGGTGGTCTACCTCGCCCTGGTGTTCGTGTTTGTCAATCTCGGCGTGGACCTCCTGTATGGCGTTATCGATCCGCGAATCAAGCAGCGCTGACCTGCTGCCACCGTCGGCTGCACAGCCGGCGGTCCGCGGGGCGCGGCGTTGGCAGACGTGGTACAGCTTGCGCCGCAACCCGATCGGGTTGGCCGGCCTGGTGATTATTGGCGCGGTAATCGTGGTCGCCGTCCTGGGACCGGTGCTGTGGTCCACCGAGTACTCTGACCAGGCCTTCCGCCGCCTGCAACCTCCGTCCACTCAGAACCCGATGGGCACCGACAATCTCGGCCGAGACGTGTTGGCGCGCGTGATCCACGGCGCGCAGGTCTCGCTTCAGGTGGCTTCGGTGGCCGTCGGCGTGGCGCTGGCGGTGGGTCTGTTGACGGGCGTGTTCGCGGCCTTGTACGGCGGCAAGCTGGACGGACTGCTGATGCGGCTGGTGGACATCATGTTCGCGGTGCCCGGGCTGGTCCTGGCCATTCTCATCGCGGGTTTGCTGGGTCCCAGCCGGACCAACGCGATGATTGCCATTGGCATCGTCTACGCGCCGGTCTTCGCCCGTGTTGCACGCGGAACGTCGCTGTCGGTGCTCAGCCTGCCGTACGTGGAGGCCGCCCAGTCGGTTGGCGTCGCGCGCGGACGCATGATCTGGCGCTACCTTCTGCCCAACATTGCCGGGTCTCTGATTGTGTTGACCTCGGTGTATCTTTCGTCGGCGATCCTCACCGAGGCGAGTCTCAGCTTTCTCGGCCTGGGCGCGCAGCCGCCCGAACCCTCGTGGGGTGGCATGCTGAACGACTCGCGGACCTACATGGAGCTCGCGCCGTGGCTTGCCGTCTTCCCGGGCCTGGCGATCATGCTGGTCGTCCTGGGGTTCAACTTCCTCGGGGACGGGCTCCGCGACGTGCTCGATCCAAGGCGTTAGGAATTCGCGCACACCGCGCGCAGTCGTTCGCCCAGCGGGCGAATCTGCGCATCGTCGAGGCCAATCGCGTGCAACACGAGCACTCCCTCGTGGAGGCGACCCTCGCCGACGTACACGGATGGCGTGCCGGACTTCAACCGGCGCGCGATCTGGAATGCGGTGAGTCCGAGCCGCTGCTCGTCCACCGCGATCTCCAGAATCGGAAAGCGATCTTCGTCGATCGCGCCGAGGATGCACGGGCGCAGTCCGGGTGTGTCTCCGATGTCGTCCGCGAGCGCCTCGAGATTCGCGTGAAAGCGCGCGATGTCCGCCCGGTAGTCACCCGCGACAAAACAGCGCAGCGCCACCAGCAGTGCCACGATCTCCTCGCGCGCAACTTTGAAACCGCGGCCAATGCCATGCCGCGGGAATCCGCGCAAGCGTTCGGGGTTGATCAGATTCTGCGGTGGATCCCAGGTGGACCAGTGCTCATCCAGGTCCAGGTGTTGCAACGCCACGGACATAATGAGATCGCGTCTTCCGGCGAGAATGCCCGTGCTCTGCGGCCCGCGCAGACCCTTGCCGCCGCTGAACGTGACCAGATCGGCGCCGGCGGCAACGAAGCGACGCAGATTGGCCGCTGGCGGCAACTGGCCGGCGGCGTCGACAATCAAAGCGACGCCGCGGCGTCGACACAACGCCGCGACTTCTTCCAGCGGCGGCGCGCTGTCGGGGTTGGCGAAATAGGCGACCGCCACCGTGCGCTCCGAGATCGCGGCCTCGATCTCCCACACCTCGGTACGGCGGACGCCCGCGCCGGCTACGCGCTCGTTCATGCCGACCTCGACCAGTCGTGCTCCCGCGGCCCGTAGCGCGTGGTCGTAGCCGTTGCGCTGCTCGCGGCTCACGATGATCTCGTTGGGCAGTCCACGCGTATTCGGCAGTCGATCCATGACGCCGATGTCCAGCGCGGCCAGGCAGGCCGCCGCCGACAGGGTCAGGCCCGCGGCCGCGCCGGCGGTCACGTAGCCGGCCTCGGCCCCCGTGGCTTCGGCGATGATGCGGCTGGCGGCGCCTTGCAGTCGATCCAGCGGGATGCACGCGCCCGCCGCATCCCTCATCGCCGCCGCCGCGGCCGGATGCATGAGCGCGCCGCCCACGCGAGTTGACGTGCCGGCCGCGTTGATGATCGGTTCGAGTCCGAACTGGGCGTACACACTCACGCCGTCGATGGTAGACCGCGGTCGCTGTACAACAACACCCCGAGGGCTCGAAGCACGCTATCAGCACGAGGAGTGTATCGCCATGTCGTACGCCGTTCCCGACGTTGCGGAAGTCATTTCCGTCGCCAGCTCATTGGGAATACATCTCAGCGCCGAGGAGGCCGTCCTGTACCGAACGTATCTGCTGGAACATCTGAATGCGCTGGATGAGTTCGTCCAGTCTCGGATCGAGGAACCGGCGCCACCGATGCGCTCGGCGCAGCGGCAGCCGGGTTGGAAGCCGAGTCCCACCGAAGATCCGCTCAATGCCTGGATGTGGCGGTGCAATATCCCCGGAGATGCCGAGGGCATCCTCGCCGGCAAGACCGTCAGTTATAAGGACCACATCGCCGTCGCCGGCGCGCCCATGAGCTTCGGGTCGTTCGCGCTCGACGGGTTCACTCCGGACTTCGACGCCACCGTCGTCACCCGTGTGCTGGAGGCGGGCGGCACGGTGATCGGCAAGAACGTCATGAATGGGCTCAGCGGTGGCTTCGGCACTGGCGGTGGGCTGGGCGATTACGGACGGCCGCTCAATCCGCACAACGCGGAGCACGTCACCGGCGGATCGTCATCCGGCTCTGCCGCCGCCGTCGCAGCGGATCAGGTGGACATCTCCTTCGGCGGCGATCAGGGCGGGTCCATTCGCATACCGGCCGCGTTTTGCGGCACGCTGGGACTCAAGCCGACGTTCGGACTCGTCTCGCATTTTGGAATTGGATTCGGCTCGGATCAAAGTATCGACCACACCGGCCCGCTGGCGCGCACCGTCGAGGACCTGGCCGCCGCCCTCCAGGCCACCGCGGGCTACGACGCGTACGATCCGCGCCAGACGCGCTCGGTGCCGGAGGACCTGGAAGTGCTCGAGGGATTGTCCGACGGCATCTCCGGACTGCGCGTCGGCGTCTTGCAAGAAGGCTTCGAAGACGCCGAGACCGAGGTCGCCGACCTGGTCATGGCGGCGGTGGACGTGCTCGCGCAGGCCGGCGCGCGCGTCTCGAAGGTCAGCATTCCCGAACACCTCCAGGTGCGGGCGGCGCAGAATGCGCTCGGTGCTGAAGGCGCTCTGGCAGTGTTCAACACCGGCTTCTACGGTGCGTTCACGCGGACCTACTACCCAGCATCCCTGCTGGCAGCCATCAATCAGTTGTGGTTCTCGCACGCCGACGTGCTGGCCCCGCGCACGAAGCTGCAGTTGATCGCGGCCTCCATGAGTCGTCGAAACTACAACGGGCGCGTGTATGCCAAAGCGCAGAACGTGCGGCCCACGTTTATCAAGGCCTACGACGCCGCGCTGACGGACCTCGACGTGCTCGTCATGCCGACGTGCCTGATGACCGCGCCGAAGAACCATCGACCCGAAGGCTATATGCAGGCGCTCGAAGACAGTCTGGCCAACGCGGCCTCGCGGGCGACCAGGAACACGCAGCCGTTCAACTACACCGGTCATCCCGCGCTGGCGGTGCCGGTCGGCAAGTCCACGGCGGGTCTGCCCGCGAGTATGCAGCTGGTGGGGCGTTTCTTTGACGATCCGCTGATCCTGCGCGTGGCGTACGCCTACGAGCACTCGACTGACTGGGAGGCGCTCATTGGCGTCGGCACGCGGACGCGGGAAAAGGTCCTGGCGTGAGCGCGGCGCCGTGCGGCTACGCCCTGGGCGGGTTGTGTGCGGCTTACCGACCTCGGCCAGCCAGCGTCAGCCAGGCGGCCGGGACCCAGCCCTGCCGACCGTCAGGCAGCCTGACCTCGAGCCAGTCGAAGCGCCGGCCAATAACCTCCAGCCGTGTCCCGGACTTCGCCTGGACCACGACAGAGCCAGCCATCGAGGGGCTGCTGCGCACATTGGCCGTGTCGACGGCGACCGCGGCGGTCGAGTGCAACGCGGACGGGCGATGCGCCCAGACTGAACGGCCGCCAGCATTGGGGACCCGATGGTGCAGCATCATCGGGTGGAGCGTCCACGCGGGTTGCGGCATGGATGCAAGCTGGTCCCATCCGCCGAGCAGCAGCGTGGCGACCGTCAGTGCGCCGAGCAGATAGGCGCCACTCGGCGTGCTGATGCGGCTTGTCCTGTACAGCGCGACCGCCCCGAGCGCGACGGCCCAGCCGCTAACCAGGGCCATCGCGAGGACCAGCAGGGCCGCGAGTGGATGGCCGGCGTGGAGCAATGCGTCCCACCTGGTGGCGCCCAGGGCGAACACCAGGCCGAGCAGGAACATCAGCGCGCGACCAACTGGTGTTGTTATCACGCGCTCGGGCACGCCAGCGGCGAAGTTCGCCAGGCGTCGCACGTCCGGGCTGCCGTGCACGCGGAGTGTGCCCAGCGCGCCAGAGAACAACAACAAGCTCAGCGGGACGATGCCGACCAGCAGCAGGCTTTCGAGGCTGAGGCTGCCGCCAGGCGCACCGTTCGGCGAGGTGGCCGACACGACGTCGAAGATCAGCCAGGTCGCACCCAGGACGAGCATGCCGAGGCCGAGAAGAGGCTGCCAATCGACGCGGTCTGGCGCGCGCTGGTTCACGCCATCCATCTTAGCCCTTTATCGGGCTAAGGGCGTGACGGAGATACACGTCCTGGGCGCTGCTGTCGAGACACTAACCAGGTTGTGTAGGATCCAGGACCATGGTCACGCCTGAGCCGAACTCGGGGTCGCGGTCGCTGGCCGTGCGCAGGCCGTGCGACGTGTCCGATTCGAGGCGCCAGACGTGTTGTGCTCGATCCGCTCCTATACTCCGGTCCGCCCCGACTGCAGGTTCGTAGGCTCAAGAGCCTCACGTGGAGTTAGCCGGGGCTCTTGACCGTGTCGCTCACAATCTGAGTCCACAACCGACGCCATTGATCGGACGCGAACACGAGCTGGAGGCGATCGACCGGCGTTTGCTGCGCGAGGACGTGCGCCTGCTGACGCTTACGGACCCGGCGGCAGCGGTAAAACTCGGCTGGCGATTGCCTCAGCCGAGCAATCATTGCACCGCTTTCATGGCGGGGCATTCTTCGTCGACCTGGCACCACTCCGCGACGCACGTGACGTCACCTCAGCCATTGCCCGCGTCCCGCAGTTGCCCCAGCCCTGGCCAAGCCACCTCGCATGGGCATTGGTGCGCTTCGTGCGAGATCACCAGACAGCTGCGGCACCGCCCGTGGGCTGACGCCCTGGGGCCCTCGAGAGCTCCGGCTCCGTCCAGGGCTGTTTCCGGCACTCGGGGTATACCGTTCGGCGACAGACTTTGTACTGGCTGGCCAACCAAAGTACGCAGCTACGTTCGCAGAACTGCGCATGCCGGCCAGGCGACCGGCACCTAGCGTGGGGTCATCCCACCCAGCAGCGAGAACGTATGGCCACCACCGTCACCGCACGCCAGCTGCCGAGCAGACGTGTTCTTCAAATCTCGAGTATCGTGCTCGGGTCACTCGCGGTCACGCTTGTCGCCATGCTCGCCCTGGCGCGACCGCCTGATACGAGCAGGGTGACACCAGGCGACGTCATCGATGAATTCCTTTCAGCACGCCAAACAGGTGACGTCGATACAGCGACCAACCTGTTCCAGAGCGACGCTACCATCACAGATTCCGCCGGCCACACATCCCGCGGAATAGCGCTGCGACACGTCTCATCGAGCGTAACAGCGGTTTCGAGCCGGGGCCCCGTCAGGTAACCAGCAATGAGGTCGCATGGACTGAGGCTCTTCCAATCCGTACGCCAGATAACCTCCAGTTCCAACAGGAGACACAGCCCGAACTTGCGGCAGAAGTTCCCTATTACGACTCTGTTCAAGCAATGTGCGCTGTGGTGACGAATGGCAGGATCCACGCGCTGATCGCGCTGCCTGCAAACAGAACGTTCGCGCCGGACCGACACTGTGACGGCACGTCGATCTGAGACTTCGGGACGTCCAGGAGCCACCGCCGTGTCCGCATCGCAGGTTGAATCAACGAGCTGAATGAATCCATGGCTTCACGTTGCTGCCAGCCGCTGCGACCACGTAAAAAGTTGCAACGATGGCTATTGCTACCGCCCGTCCAGTGTGCATATGCAACTATGACGCCGACTCTGGCCGCTAATTGCGAAAAGCTGTCTACTCGCGAGACTGGAGTCCAGAGCTCGGCAGATTAGTCGTGCGGCCCACCGCGTTGGCCCGTCTGTGCTCGATCGTTCGTTTCAACGCAAGCAGGTTTTCTTGCTCCCGCTTTTGCATGACTCTCAGAAAAGTTGGGGTGAGCAGTTGGTGGGTCCCGTGCGGCACCAGTTCCATGCTGGCCGTGAAGCGGCTCCTGTCGACTCCGAGCGGGACGACCTCCCCACTCAGGTTGGTATCCATTCTCGCGTTCTCACCAAGTGCTCGCCAGCGATGGGGTCGCTCGAACAGGACATATTCGACATTGACGCGACCGCTGCCCTGCCATTCCGCCACGAACCTGGTGCCAACGCCAACTGGCCCGTCCCCAACTCGTTCGACTCGGATGATGCCCGGGCCCCACTCGAGTTCATTCATGAGATCGCTCACATAGTCGAAGACCTCGACTGCTGGGGCCTCGATGTCGATCGAATTCACGAGCACAGTCATGCAAGTTCTCCCAACCTTGTAGGTCTCATCGATCCCTGGAGATCACCCTGGTGAGGCGAGGGATATGCGCACAATGAGAACGTCATGTTGCACAACGTCAACCGCCCCGAGAAACCATTTCTCGACGTCACCGTGTGTGTCCCGAAACAGGCGCTCAAGCGAGCGTAGCACGGGATGCCACTGCCGCATGGCAAGCACCTGGACGTTGCGCCGCGCGCGCAAGTTCGACTCTCAGTGGGCACATTCGCAACATCACGCATGCCGCCGACGAGTCTTCAATCCGCATGCGCGACCTGGTACGTGCGACGCGCCGTGCTCGAGGCGCCGAGGCTCTGTACTCAGCCAACTTCTGCCAGACGACGTGTGAGGTAGCGACGCTCGACGACATTGGTGCACAGGGCGATGGCCCGCGCGTAGGCCGTGGCGGCTTCGGCGCGACGGCCTACGCGGCGCAGCAGGTCGGCGCGGGCGGCGTGGAGGGGGTGAAATCCATCGAGCTGCACGGCGACATCGTCGATCAGGCGCAGGCCGACGTCCGGTCCATCGGCCATGGCGACCGCAACAGCACGATTCAGGCGGACGACCGGCGTGTCATAGATACGCAGTAGCGCAGTGTACAGGTCGGCGATTTCGGACCAGTCGGTCGCAGCCCCTGAATCGGCGTGCGCGTGCAGCGCCGCGATGGCGGCCTGGAGCTGGTAGACACCGACCGGACGATTCGCCTCCAGGCGTATGGAGCGCTCCAGCAGTGCCGTGCCCTCCTGGATGGCGGCGCGATCCCACAGCGAGCGATCCTGTTCTTCGAGCAGCACCAGCTCACCCTCGCGCATCCGGGCATCGCGGCGGGAGTCGTGCAGCAGCATGAGCGCAAGCAGCGCGTACACGTCCGCCTCGTCTGGCATCAACCCCAGGAGAACTCGGCCAAGCCGGATCGCCTCCGTGCAGAGACCGCGGCGGATGAGGCCGTCACCCGTGGTGGCGACATACCCCTCGTTGAAGACCAGGTAGATCACTGCCAGGACCGACGCCAGGCGTTCTGGCAGGAGGTGGTCGGGCGGCACGCGGTACGGGATGTGCGCCTGGCGGATCTTGTTCTTCGCGCGCACCAGCCGCTGAGCGACCGTGGGCTCCGACTGCAAGAATGCGCGGGCAACTTCGGCGGTCGTGAGGCCACCGACGGTGCGGAGCGTTAGCGCCACCTGGGCCTCCTGATTGAGTGCCGGATGGCAGCAGGTGAAGATCAGCCGTAGCAGGTCTGGCTCATCTGGTGCCATAACGGTCGGAACCTCCAGCTCGAGTTTGACCTGGTCGCGCAGCTTGCTCTGCGTGCGCTCGCGCCGCAGGCGGCTCACGCCTTTATTGCGCGCGGTGGTAGTGAGCCAGGCCGCCGCATTGTCCGGAATGCCGGCGCTCTGCCAGTGCCCCACGGCGGCGATAAAGGCTTCCTGCAGCGCGTCCTCGGCAACATCGAAGTCGCCGAAAACGCGGATAAGCGTCGCCAGAATGCGGCCGTACTCCTGGCGGAAAACCCGTTCGACCGCTTGCGCGGTCGGCTCCTCAACGGACCTCACGTCGCAGGCTAGCCGTCCCAGAGCGGGCGCAGCTCGATGCAGCCGTGTTCCACATCGGGCACCTTGCTGGCCCACATGATTGCCTCGTCGAGATCCTTGCAGTCGAAGATCAAGACGCCGCCGAGCTGCTCGCGGGTTTCGGCAAAGGGGCCGTCGGTAATCAGCGTCTTGCCGTCGCGCACTCGCACGCTCGTGGCGGTTGTCGAAGGCTGCAAGCCGGTGCCGAAGCTCATCACTCCGGCTCTGGCGACGTCCTGGTTGAAGGTGCCCCAGGCCTGGTACAGCTGACGCGATGCTGGACTGCCTTGCTCGGGCCACTCGGCTTCGACGCGGTAAATCAGTGCGGCGTACTTTGGCATCTGCTTGCTCCTGCGACGTCGTGTGTGGCGGCCTACTGCCGGGTGGCCTGGCGAGGCTGCAACAGAGTGAGGTGATTTCCGTCGGGATCAGTGAAATACGCGCTGATGCCGTAAGGTGCTTCGACGGGCGCGTCGTTCTTGAACCGCACGCCGCGCGCCTTCAGCGTTTCGAAATCCCTGCGGCAGTCGTCGGTGACAAAGACGTGGTGGTTGCCGCCGCTGTCGGCGTCCGCTGCCGGGCGGGGATCCACCGAGTAGACACCCTCGACGAGAATGAGCTCGACCTCGTCGCCCGTCGGCGCAACCGTCAGCCAGCGAGGATGGCCCGGCAGCTGGTAGTCCGCGCGCGTCTCGAACCCGAGTACGTCTGAGTAGAACCTCAACGCCTCGTCCTGACTGCGGACGACCATCGGCGTGTGGGTCAGTTTCATTGCTTGTCCCTCCATGCGGACTGAGTCGCCATCCAGGCTCCTCGACAGTACGACGCTTCTCGGTAGCCTGGAATCGACAGTTTGCTCGGCCTGACTATGCTGGAACTTCGGCGCCGGCCAGCTTCGTTCGCCGAATCGGCCGCATTGCGGCGTGAATCAGCGGTGCCCCGAGGGTACGGCTCTCGGGCCGCAGCGCCCATGAGACGAGCACGACGATCGCCAGACTCGCCGTGTACCACACGTGCCAGGCCTCGTCGCCGGCAACCAGGTGCGAAACAGCCGCGCCCGTCATGTTGAAGAACATACCAGCGTAGGCCCACTCCTTCAGGCGCGGGAACCGCGGCACGAGCAACGTGATCGATCCGAGCACCTTCCAGCTGCCGAGAATGGTCATCATGTAGATCGGGTAGCCGAGCGCCTGCATGCCCTCGACATTGGGCGTCAGCCGCGCCAACTCGGCGAGCGCGCCGGTGAACATGTTGAACACCACAAAACCTGTTGTCGCCCAGTACGCGAATGCTCTTGGTGTCATCGCCTTGGAGAAAGCTCCTTCTGGCCTGGAATGCGAGCCGCCGAGGAAGCGGACTCGACAGTACGACGCAT
>JAFAOS010000270.1 GCA_019247515.1 Chloroflexota bacterium
AGGCCTGGGCGTGCGCCTCGACGTCGACCGGCTGGCCCGCTACGCTGAGCTGTACCGTGAGCTGGGCGGCTATGCCTACGACCGCGATCCCCGGCGGCCCAGCTGGTACGCGCTGCTACCCGGACAGGACTACGCCAGGCCGGAAGCGCCTTGACTCGCTCACGTAACGAAATGGGCGTGCAAATCACATTCGATGCGCATCCCCCGGCATTAGATAGCAGTACTACGTAAATGACATGCGCGCAGACTGGTGAAAAAGCCAGCCGGTGTTGGAGTGGGCGGTGAGCTGAGGGCAAAGAGGGTCTATCAGAGACGACAGATCACGGACACGCGCGAATTGGTGCGGCGGGAGGACCGGCGAGGCGCAGACCCAGCGTGCCATCGGGGAATGGGCGGCGGCCCCAGCCCCCACGACTCAGCAGACGTTTGAGGTTTTGGCCGCTGGCCGTGAGCAGTGCCTCGCCATTGACGCGCCAGAGCCGCCGCAAACGGAAGCGGCGCAATCCGTGCCACCGCTTGGCCTCAGCGAAGAGCGGTTCAACCCAGACGCTGCGTTTGCGCACGGCCTTTTGATAGGCAGCCGTCTGCTGGTAGCCGCGCACGCGCTCGAAGTAGGCTTCATCGATGCTGCGGCTGAGGATACGCGCGTGGTTGGTGGCGGTGCAGCGTGTCCGCAGGGGACACGCCGCGCAGGTGGCTGCATCGGCCTTGTAGAGCAAAATGCCCGCGTAGCGATTGATGCTGCGGTACTGTAGTGTCTCGCCGTGCGGACAGGTGTAGGTATCGCGCTCGGCATCATAGACAAAGTCCTGTTTGCCAAAGAAGGCGGTGCGCCGATCAAAGTCGGGCAAGGGGATGTAGGCCCGGAGGTGCTGGCGTTCCAGCGCGCGGATGAGGCTGAGTGTGCCATAGGCTTTGTCGCCGGTGGCCTGCCGCGGCCACAGCCGCCAGCGAAAGCGCGCCCGCCAGAGTAGGTCGGCCGCCGGCCAATCCTCGGGTACCTCGGCGGGCGTCACCAACGCCGCCAGGATGATGCGGGCCTTGCCGCCATCGACCACGTAATGGGCTTGATAGCCCAGGCGCACGCCGTCGCGCTGGCGCAGATGGGTGGCATCGGGGTCGGTCGTGCTCACGGCGATGTCCGCGGTGCGCAGGTAGCGCGGATCCCCGGTGGTGCGGTCCTGCCGCCCCGCCTCGGCGATCCACTCGTGGCGCGCGGCGTTGGCCCTGGCGAGCGCCGCGGCCTCTCCTTCCACCAGGGGCGCCATCGCGTCGCGCGGAGCAGGGCTACCCTGCTCCGGGTCTGGACCGGGCGGCCCCAGCGCCTCCGCATCCTGAGCGAAGAGGTCATCGACGTGAGCCCGCGCGGCTACCGCGAAGCGCGGTGTGATCGAGTCGACCGAGGCGTCAGCGACCACCTTGGTCGCGTCGATGTAGAGCTCGCGGCCCCACACCAAGCCCGCCGCCACACATTGGTCCACGACCGCGTCGAAGAAGCGCCGGAAGACCTCCAGCCCATAGCGCTGGCGGATCTTGCTCAGACTGGAGCGGTCGGGCAGCGCCTCGCCCACGTCGTAGCCCACATACCAGCGCGCTGCTAGGCGGTCGGCCAGCAGGCGCATCAACAATCGCTCCGAGCGTAAGCCTTCAAAGAACAGGACGAGCTGTAGGCGGAAGAAGACGACCGGGTCGATGGAGGGGCGCCCTCCAACCGCGTAGCAGGGTTCGACCAGGGCGCGGACGAAGGAGAGATCGAGCACCCGATCAAGTTGCCGATAGAAATGATCGCTGGGAACCAAGTCCTCCAGCGAGCGTGCTCCCAGCGGCGCGAAGTGCCGCTCCTTCGTGCCCAGCATCCTCTGTCTCCTCTGTCCACTCTTCGCAGTGCCCTGCGGACACAGGATGAGGCAGAGACGCCCCCTTCGTCAACCCACCAGCCTTTTGAACTCCTTTTTCACCACGTTGCGCGCCTACCGCATGCCTTAACGAACCGCCCAAACAGTGCTGCTCAGCGTCCTCGCCGCAGTTCATGATGATGGCCGACGCGCCGTCAATCCGCATAACTATGCACGGCCTTCACCGCTGACCGGGGCCGGGGCGGCGGTCGTCACGGTGAGCCTCATATGGGCTCGCGCAGCCTTTGGACAACTCAAACGGCAGGGACAGTTGTCTCATGGGGCCACGGATCGCGCAAAGAAAAGGGCCGGAAAGCGGAGAAGACCACATCTTGGCTGACCTACCAACAATGATTTGGCCGTTCTGTTGGCCCCGCCGCCCGGGTACAATGACTTCAGGAACCGGCCAATGTGGATTGGCTGGCAGACCAAATTATCGCGGCGGGTAGAGTCGACGGGGGGACGCGCGATGGGGTTGCCATGGGAGACGTTGCTGAATGACTGCGATCGGCGGATGCGCAGCTCGGATATTCGCGATCTGCTGGCGGTCACCGCTCGGCCCGACGTCATCAGCTTCGCGGGCGGACTGCCGGCGCCGGACCTGTTCCCAATTGAGGACCTGCGCGCCGCGTTCGATGCCGTGTTGTCGACGGATGGCGCGGCGGCCCTCCAATACGGGCCGACCGAAGGGCACGCGCCGCTGCGCGCTTACCTGGCCGAGCGCCTGGCCCGGCGCGGCATCGTGGCGGCGCCCGAGGAGATCTTGCAGACCACAGGATCGCAGCAGGCGCTCGACCTGTTGAGCAAGGTGCTGCTGCGTCCGCGCGCTCGCGTCGTGGTCGAAGCCCCCAGCTACGTCGGCGCGCTGCAAGCCTTCGCGGCCCACGAGCCGTGCTACCTGGCCGTGCCGATCGACGACGAGGACCTGTGCGTGGAGAGCCTGGACGTGATGCTGGCCACTGCGCCGCTGCCGGCGCCATCCCTGCTCTACTCCGTGGCCACGTTCCAGAACCCCTCGG
>JAFAOS010000316.1 GCA_019247515.1 Chloroflexota bacterium
GTCGCCGCGCGCGCGGCGCTGGCGGCATTGACTGAATGCACGTCTCCGGCGGCAACCGGAGCGATGTGGCCGCCGCGCTCGAGCATCTGTCGCCACAGCTCGATCGGGACGTCGGTGCCCACGCGCGCCGCCGAGGCCACTTCCCACAGATCGACGGACGCTGGGGCAATCGGCCACTCCCAACTGCACCCGCTGCACACCGGCGAGCCGATCGATGCCGGGTGCGCGACCGACACCACTCCGCCCTGAGCATGAACCTCGGCAGCGAGGCTGTCCATGCCGCGCGTCTCCAGGTCGCGCCACTCCGGGATCGTGGTCACGCCCAGCACGATCGCGTGCCCGTGAAACGTGGTGACCTCGACCCCGGGTACCAGGATCAGTTCGAGCTCGTCCGCGATCGCGCGCGCCTCGTTCACGCCGCTGAGCGTGTTGTGATCGGTCAGCGCCACCGCGTCGTACCCCGCGCCTTTGCACGCGGTGAACATGGCGCGGACCGTGTCCTGCCCGTCGCTGTGGATGGTGTGGAGGTGCGGCTCGAGCTTCAGGGCGCTGTACCCGTTCGAGGCGTATGCGCGCGCGCCTATCATCTGCAGCGAAGATGGTAGACGCGCGCCCGGTCCTGGTCTGTCACCGCGGGGCGAGCGCGCTGGCGCCGGAGAACTCGCTCGACGCGTTTCGGGTGGCGATGGGCTACGGGGTCGACTACTCGGAGCTGGACGTCCACCTGTCCCGCGCGGGAGACCTGGTCGTCGCGCACGACCCGCCCGCCGACGCCGCCGCCGAGCGCGCGCTGCCCCGCCTCGCGGAAGTGTTCGACCTGGTGCGCGGGCGCATGGGCGTCTACGTCGAGCTCAAGGGCGACGCGACGGGCGCGGCGCTGGCCGACCTGATCCACAGCGGCGCGGCACACGACGTAGCGTTGATCGCGGGATCGTTCCGACACGAGCTTGTCACCGAGCTGCGCGCGGCGGCACCCGAGGTCCCGCGCAGCATCCTGTTCGGGCCGGGCTGGGAGGTGCCAGGCATGCTTGCCGCCTGCCGCGAACTCGGCGCTCAGTTCGCGCATCCTTGCTTTCGGCCGATCGACGCCACTACGGTGGCGGACCTGCACGCCGCGAATCTGCTGGTGATGACCCCTCATACAAATGCGGTGGACGAAGCCCACGAGTTTGTAAAACTTCACGTCGATATCATCGCCAGCGACGATCCGCGGATTCTCCTCGAGTTGCGCAGTTGATAGGATCGCAGGCGCAACATCGGAGGTTTCACCGGGATCATGACCGTCACAAGCAGGCGGCGCTTCCTACTGGTGCTGGGGGGTGGCTCGCTCGCCGTCGGCAGCGCGGCGTTGCTGGCGGCGTGTAGCTCGCCGAGCAGCACCGCGCCAGCGGGCGCGCCAACAGCAGCACCGGCTGGCGCGGCCGCGCCGACCGCCGCCGCGGCGCCTACCACGGCGCCAGCCGCGCCTGCGGCAACCACCGCCCCGGCCGCCGTTGCCGCGCCGACCACGGCGCCCGCCAGCGCTTCCACCGGCGACATTAATCTGTACGTTGGCGGCGACGTGAATATCCGCGACCTGTGGCAGAAGCAGCTGCTGCCCGCGTATCAGAAGGTCAAGCCCAACGTGAACTTCACGTTGATCTTTGACGAGCACGCGTTGAGCGAGCAGGCCGTCTTCGACAAGCTCGCCGCCGCCAAGCAGGCCGGCGTGCCGTCGGGCGTCGATCTGTGGGAGGCCTCCCGGCTGCCGCAGGCCGGCGACGCGGGCCTGATGCAGAAGATGACCTCGAACGAGATCCCCAACCTGGACAAGGTGCCCCAGGATTCCTACAACCGCTACAACGGCTACGGGCTGCCGTATCGCGCCAGTTCGGTCATCCTGGCCTACAACAGCTCAATGGTCAAAGACCCGCCCAAGACGCTGGACGACTTGATCGCCTGGGTCAAGGCGAATGACGGTCAGTTCACGTACAACCCGCCCGACAAGGGTGGCTCGGGCGGCAATTTCACGACCCGCGTGCTGTCGATCGGCATTCCGAGCGATCAGCTGACGTTTTTCCAGACCCAGTACGACGCGTCGAAGGAGAACCTGTGGGACCCCGGGTGGCAGGTGCTCAAGGACCTGCACCCGCACATCTACAACGGTGGCTTCTACCCCCAGGGCAACGTGCCCGTCCTGCAGACGCTCGGCAACGGCTCGATCGCCATGGCGCCGGTCTGGTCGGATCAGAGCCTGAGCTACCTGTCGCAAAAGTTGCTGCCGCCCGAGGTCATGCTCGAGCAGATCGACCCGCCGTTCGCGGGCAGCGCGGCCTACCTGGGCATTCCGGCCGACAGCAAGAACAAAGACGTGCTGTACGAGTTCCTCAACTGGCTGCTGACGCCCGACCCCCAGTCGGTCATCGTCTCGCAGATCAACGGCTACCCCGGTCTGGACTGGAAGTACATGCCGCCTGACGTCCAGCAGAAGTACGCCGACATCGCCAAGGCCTACAGCTACGACTTCAGCCCGCAGTTCGGCACCGATCGCAACCAGCAGTGGTACGAGAAGGTCGCCGGCACACCGCCGCCCTCGTCCTGAGGTAGCTTGCGCTCCGAGCACGCTCGACAACGGCGTGAGGCCGCCATCGGCTTGCTGATGGTGGCCCCGCCGATTTTTGTCCTCTTCTTCCTGATCATCCTGCCCGCCATCCAGGCGACGATCTTTTCGCTGGGCATCGTCCCATCCGACAACCTGGTCTTCAGCACCGGCCAGCACCTGGTCAACAGCCCGACGCCAGTGCTGGACGTCTACCGCGACCTCCTGGCCAGCCCGTTCATCCGCGACGACCTGTGGATCACCATCTGGATCAGCCTGGTCTCGATTGTCCTGGTGGCGGCCGTTGGCTACGTCCTGGCGCTCTACGTGCGCTTCGCCGACGGCTGGCTGCCGCGCGCCGTTCGCTCGCTATACCTGATCCCGATGTTCGTACCCGTCGTGATCGCCTCCTACGCGGCGATCACGTTTTACGTCGATCGCGGCGTGCTCGCCGCCACGCTGCACGCCGTTGGCCTGCCGTATGCATCGCCCGCCTACAAACCGGCGGGCATCGTCATCACCCAGGTCTGGTACAACATTCCTTTCGCGGTGCTGATGCTCGGTTCGGGGCTGGAGGGCATCGAGCAGGAGCTGATCGATTCGGCGCATGACGTCGGCGCCGGCTTCTTGACCGTCCTGTGGCGCATCGTGCTGCCGATGAATATCGTGCCCCTGCTGATCGTGCTGACCTTCACGTTCATCGGCGTGGTGGGCAGCTTTACGATCCCGTTCCTGATCGGTCCGAACGCGCCGCAGATGATGGGCGTCGCCATTCAGGCGTACTTCTCGAATTACAACCAGCCCCAGCCGGCCGTCGCTCTGGCGGTGATGCTGTTCGCGATCTGCGCGGTGGCCGGCGCCCTGTACGTGTGGGCCACGTCGCGCTCCGGTAAGCACGCGGTGACGGTGTGATCTCTCAGGAGGTGCGCGAGCAACCGCAAGTCCGGCCGAGTGGCGTCGGCGCGCTGTGGTTCGTGCATGTGCCCGAGCTGCGCAAGGCGATGGGCCTGATCCTGGTCTTCGCCCTGAGCGCCTTCCTGCTGTTGCCGCTGCTGACGCTGCTGTTCTGGGCATTCACCGACGAATGGCGCTACCCGAGCATCCTGCCGCAAAGCTTTTCACTGCGCTGGTGGGATTGGGTGCTGACCAACGGCGACGTCGGTTCGGCGGTCCGCTACAGCTTCATCACCGCGCCGGTGGTGACCCTGCTCTCGGCGGCCATCTGCCTGCCGGCCGCCTACGCCTTTTCGCGCTTCCGCTTCCCGCTCCGACGCACGCTGTTCATCAGCTTGCTGGCCGCCAACGCCTTTCCAAAGATCGGCCTGTACGTGGCGATCGCCACGCTGTTCTACCGCCTGAATCTGATGGGCACCTACTGGGGCGTCGTGCTGATCCAGCTGGTCGGCACCCTGGTGATCATGACGTGGATCCCCGCGGCAGGTTTCGACAGCGTGGCGCGCGACCTGGAGGACGCCGCGCGCGACGCGGGCGCTGGGCCGCTGCGCGTTTTCTGGAAGATCACGCTGCCGCTGGCCATGCCGGCCATCATCGTGGCGGCGTTTCTCACGTTCATCGCCGCCTTCGACGAAGCCCAGGGGACGCTGATCGTCGGCTCGCCGACGATCGTGACCATGCCGACGCTGATGTACACGCTGGTCACCAACTACCCGCAGCCGGTGGGCGCCATTTTTTCGATCCTGTTGTCGGCGCCGTCGGTGGTATTGCTGTTGATCGCGCGCCGTTTCCTGTTGGGCGGCTACCTGGCGGCCGGCTTCAAGGGTCGCTGAGGACCGATGGCCCGCCTCGAGCTCGAGCACCTGGTCAAACGCTACGGTCGAAGCACCGAGGTCGCCGCTGTCCAGGACCTGTCGCTGGAGGTCAACGACGGCGAATTCGTGTGTCTGCTGGGACCGTCAGGTTGTGGCAAGACGACCACGCTGCGCATGATCGGCGGCTTTCTGCAGCCAGACAGCGGTGACGTCCTGATCGACGGAGTCAGCATCTTGAGCCAGCCGCCCGAGCGGCGGCCGACGGCCATGGTCTTCCAGCGCTACGCGCTGTGGCCGCATATGAGCGTCTTCGACAACGTCGCCTTCGGCTTGCAGGTGCGCCATCGGCCCCGCGACGAGATCCGACGCCGGGTGGAAGCCACGCTGGAGCTGGTCGGGTTGCCCGGACTGGCGCGCCGCTACCCCGGCCAACTGTCGGGCGGCCAGCAGCAGCGCGTGGCCCTCGCGCGGGCGCTGGTGCTCGAGCCGCGCATTCTGCTGCTGGACGAGCCGCTGTCGAATCTGGATGCTCAGCTGCGCATCTACATGCGCACGGAACTGACGGCCATCCAGCGGCGGGTGGGCATCACCACGGTCTTCGTCACGCACGATCAAGAAGAGGCCATGTCGATCGCCGACCGCATCGCAGTCATGAACGTCGGCGTCCTGGAGCAGATGGACGCCCCGGAAGAGATCTACGCCCATCCGGCCAGCCTGTTCGTGGCGACGTTCATCGGCACGATGAACCGGCTGGACGCGCACCTGTCCGCCGATGGCCGCCTGCGGGCCGGGCCATTCGACGTCGAGCAACCCGAGGGTGCTGCGCTGTCATCTGCTGCCGAGCTGGTAGCCGGGGTACGACCGGAGGACGTCATCGTCGAATCGGGCGGCGAGGGCACGCCAGCGCGGATCGACCACGTCGTGGACCTGGGCCACTACCGTCGGGTGACGCTGAGCGCGGAAGGCGCGGCGAACCTGCTGGCGTTTGTGCCCAAAGCCGAGACACTGCCGAGCGAGCTGGTGACGGTGCGCGCGCGACGGGTGCTGGTCTACGCGGACGGACGATTGGCAGGCGTGGCCGAGCCGCGCGAGCTGGCGCCCGTCCCCGCGAGCTTGACCTCGAAACGGCCGTAGCAGGCTAGTTCACGTTTGTGGCCATCAACTTTCGAGGCGCCTGAACCGCAGCGGGTCGAACGGCGCCGGCGCCACGGGCGGCGGATGGCCGTCGACGAAGGCCATCAGGAGTCTGACCGAACCTGGTAGGGGTGCGATACCGCTCGGCCCGTGGCCGGTCAGGAAGAACAGCCCGTCCAGTCCGCCGCGACCAATCAGCGGCAGGCCGTCCTCGGACAGCGGCCTGAAGCCGGTCCACATCTCCTGAATTGGACAGCCTCCCAGCGCGGGCACCACGTCCATCGCCCGATTCAGCAGCCAGGTGACCCCGCCAGCGGTCAGGCTGGCATCCCAGCCCGCCTCCTCGCGCGTTGCGCCGATGACCAGGCGGCCGTCGCTGCGCGGCACGAAGTACGGGTCGCCCGGCGTGAGCAGCACGTGACGCAGACCGACGCGCGTCTGGTCCAGCGCCAGGATCTGGCCGCGCTGGGGCGCCACGGGTGGGCGCGGATCGACGTTGGCGATCGTGGCCGACCAGGCGCCGGCCGCGAGGACAACCAGGTCCGCGGTGAGGTGTTGTTCGGCGGTCTGGACGCCGGTGACACGCCCGCCGCTGGTCGCCAGCGCACGCACCTCTGTCCCGGTCTGAATGGTGACACCCGCCCGGCGAATTGCGATTTCGAGCGCGCGGCAGAGGCGTCGGTTGTCGACGTTTCCGCCCGCTACCAGCAGCCCGCCTGGCAGCTTTGGGCTGAGGCTGGGCTCCAGCTTTCGAAGCTCCCCGCCGTCGTGGAAACTGGCCTGCGGGTCCAGCTCGCCGGCGCGACGCACCCGCTCCAGTTCGCTTTCGTCGGTGGCCAGTTGCAGGCAGCCCGTCTCGCGGTATTCGGGGTCCAGGCCCGATTCGTCTTCGATCGCCTGGGCGAAGTCGGGCCACAGCTCGCGGCTTTTCTGGCGCAGCTCGAAGCTCGGGTTGCTTTCATCCCGCAGCGTGGCGCCGATGATGCCCGCCGAGGCCCACGAGGCCGCGCGTCCCGGTTGTGCGCGGTCCAGCAGGGTGACGCCGTACGCCCGCTTGCGCAGCTCGCGCGCCGAGGCGAGTCCCATCACCCCGCCACCGATCACAATTGCGTCTGGCATGCTGTCGGCGGACCTGACTCCCGGTGACGATGTTCGGTGGCGCGCCCGGCAGGGGTCGAACCCGCAAACCTCCAGTTCCGAAGACTGGCGCTCTATCCAGTTGAGCTACGGGCGCAATCGGCACGCGCCAGGCGGTACCAGCCGAACTGACGCGCGGTGCGTCGCTGGTGACAGTTGGCACAGCGGACGACGCACTTGTCGATCTCGGCCGTGATTCTAGCCCAGGCCGCCCTGCGGTTGAAGAGCGTCGCGACATTCGCCGATCTGGTCGATTGCTCGCAATGATCGAACTGCAGTCCGGGCTTTGGTTCGGAAATACGCCGTGTTGCGCAGGTAATGGTCACGCAGTTGCTGACGCGTGCACGTGCGACATTGAGGTTGACGCTGGCCCGTGACGCGGTTTTTGAAGTTGAACTCTCCTGGGTCGAGATTCAGGCCGCAACCGCAACATTCCTTTTTCA
>JAFAOS010000324.1 GCA_019247515.1 Chloroflexota bacterium
ACGCTCGCGGTGTTCCAGCCCACCTGGCCGGCCACGAAGATCAGGCGGCCGCGCGCCGCCACGCCGTTGGCGTAGCCAACCGGGCGGGGCCAGCCCTCGGGGAGCAGAACCTCAGTCATGGCAGGCCGTATCGGCCTGGTCGAGCCAAAACTCCAGGGCAGCCAGGATTTCGCCATTCAGCGAGCGGTAGTGCAGGCGCGCCAGACGCGTCAGTCGGTCCTGCAAGTCGTCGTAGCGACCCCGAACGTCCTCTTCAAAACGGACATTCAACGGTTTCGGAACCCGGCGGCGGTCCGCGCGCGCACGCGGCTGGACCGTCGCGTACTGGGGCGGCCAGCGCAGGGCGTAATACTCCTGGGACTCGGCCGCGTGCAGCGGCCAGTACGGGTCACGCAGATGCGGGCGCGCGAGGACGCACAGGTCAGCGCGGCCGGCGAGCAGGATGCTGTTGACTTCATCCGGAGTGGAGATGGCGCCGACGGTCATCGTCGGGATGCACACGCTGTTGCGGATGTCGTCGGCGAAAGGTGTCTGGTAGGCGCGGCCGTAGCGCGGCTGCTGATTCGGCACGGTCTGACCCGTGGAGACGTCGACGAGATCGCAGCCGTGGTCCTTGAGCATGCGCGCCACCTCGATGCGGTCCATATCCGATAGACCGCCAGACGCCCAATCGGCGGCCGAAATTCGCACGGATATGGGCTTGTGCTCCGGCCAGGCGGCGCGCACCGCGTCGAACACCTCCAGTGGATAGCGCATGCGGGCCTCCACGCTGCCGCCGTACTGGTCAGTGCGGAGGTTGGTCAGTGGTGAGATGAAGCTGGCGAGCAGGTAGCCGTGCGCGTAGTGCAGCTCGAGCATGTCGAAGCCGGCCATCTCGGCCCAACGCGCGGCGCGGGCGTGGTCCTCGCGCACCACGTCCATCTCGTCGCGGGTGATTTCGCGCGGCGTCTGGTTGATCCAGTCGTAGGCGACCGACGATGCGGACACCACACGCCAGTTCTGTTCCGGCAGCGGCAGGACGTCGCCCTCCCACAGGCGACGGGTGGAACCCTTGCGTCCGGCGTGTCCCAACTGGAGGGCGATCTTCGCGTCTGTCCAGCGGTGAACGAAGTCGACGACTCGCCGCCAACCGTCCACGTGTTCGGGCCGGTACATCCCGGCGCAGCCGGGCGAGATGCGCCCCTCGCGCGAGACGTCGGTCATTTCGGCAATGACCAGCCCCGCGCCGCCGACCGCCCGACTGCCCAGGTGGACCAGATGCCAGTCGTTGGGCAGCCCGTCCTCGGCGCTGTACATCGACATCGGCGACACGACGACCCGGTTCTGGAGCCGCAGGTCTCTGACCTGGAACGGGGTGAACATCGGCGGAGGCAGGATTTCACCAGGTGATGCGGATCCTGTGCCGCTTCGCTCGACAAACGTACGGTGCGCCCGCTCCACAATCTCCAGGTCGCGGACCTTCAGCGTGTCATACGAGATGCGACGCGAACGAGTCAGCAGGCTGAATGCAAACTGGTCCACATCAAAATCCATATAGCGTTCGACGCCCTCGAACCAGAACAGACTCTCGAACGCCGCGCGCTGGAAGCGGTCCACCTCGCGTTTGCGCTCCAGCTCGTACCTGGCCAGCGCGTGCTCCACTCGCGGTTCGCACTCCAGGTAGTAGGCGAGCGCGATCGCGTCCTCCATTGCCAGCTTGGTACCGGAGCCGATGCTGAAGTGGGCGGTGTGGGCCGCGTCGCCGAGCAGCACCACGTGCGCCAGCGCGTCCTGCAAGCGCCAGTTGGCGGTGCGCAGCATCGGGAAGTTGTTCCACACCGAGCGATTGCGCAGCAGCGGATGACCCTGCAGGTCCTCCGCAAACACCCGTTCGCAAAAAGCGGCGCTCGCCTCTTCACTCATCCGGTCCAGACCGGCCGCGCACCACGTGGCGGGGTCGCATTCGACGATGAAGGTCGAGTGCTGGGCGTCGTAGCGGTAGGCGTGGCACCAGAAGGTGCCGTAGCTGGTCGGCCGGAATGCAAAGAGAAAATTCTCGAAGCGGCGCGTGGTGCCAAACCAGGCGTATTTGTTGCGACGCACGTCGATCTCGGGTGCGAAGGTGTTGGAGAACTGGGCGCGGACGCGGCTGTTGGCGCCATCGGCGGCGATGATGAGGTCGTAATCGCGGGCGAGGTCCGGCACGTCGGCCGGGTCGAATTCGACCTGGAAGCGCAGGCAGCCGCCCAGCTCTCGGCAGCGCCGCTGCAGGATCTCGAGCAGTCGCTTGCGGGCGATACCCGAAAAACCGTGGCCACGCGAGAGGCGGACCTCGTCGCGATAGCGAATTTCGATCGCGTCCCAGCGGTTGAAGGTGGCGGTGATCTCTCGGAACGTGGGTTCGTCGTTGTCCTGGAGGTAGCCTAGTGTCTCGTCGGAGAACACCACGCCGAAGCCGAAGGTCGCATCCGGCGCATTGCGCTCGATCACCTCCACCTCCGCCGCCGGGCGCGCCTTCTTGAGCAGGATGGCCAGGTACAGACCACCCGGACCGCCGCCGACGACGAGCGACTTCACACCGGCGCCCGCAGCACCCGCGTCGCGAAACGCTCGATCTGCTCCAGCCGCTCGGGGTAGTGGGGCACCATGAACTGCAGCGCGAGGTGGCGCACGCCAAGCTCGCGGAAGGGCTGGAGCGCAGTCTCGAGCTGTTCCGGTGTCCCGCGCAGGACGCCTGGTTCTTGCGCCACGGGCTCGTCCGTCACCCAGACAGGCAGGTTCAGGTTCAGCGCGATCTCAGAGGGGTCTCGGCCGTACGCCTCGGCGCGGCGCAGAACGTTCTGCCAACGCTGGGCGAGGTCGGCCGGCGTCACCTGCACGAAGTACGGAAACCAGGCATCGCCGTAGCGCGCCGCCCGTTTCTGAGCCGCCGGGCCTTCGCCACCGACCCAGATGGGCACACGCTCGCGGTGAAAACCCTTGGGATTGAATGCAATGTCTTCGAAGCGGTAGTGCGTGCCCTCGAACGTGCAGCGCTCACGGGTCAACACGTCGCGGAGCATGTGGAGCTGTTCGTCGGAGACTCGTCCGCGCTCGGCGAACGGCGCGTTCAGGGCGTCGAACTCTTCCTTCATCCACCCCACACCCACGCCCAGCGTAAAACGACCCTCCGACAGTACGTCGATGGTGGCCGCCACCTTGGCCCAGTGGAGTGGGTGGCGATACGGCAGGACCAGCACCGACACCCCGAGCTGGATGCGCTCCGTGCAGCCGGCCAGGAACGCCAGGACGGTGAGGCTCTCGAGGAACGGACGGTCGGGCGGCACGATGAACGTGCCGCCCTCGGCGTAGGGGTAGGCCGTGTCGATCGTCCACGGGATCACGATCCGCTCGGCGGCCCACAGCTGGTGGAAACCCAGCCGTTCGGCCAATTGGGCGTACTCGCGCAGCGTGGTGCGCGTGGCGGAGCGACCGGAGACCGGCAGGAAGAGTCCGAATTCCATTCGGGCTGATCAGCCTCCCGACCCCGTGTCAGCCCCGGAGGGACTCGCTCGCAGCCGGTAGCGCTGCAGCTTGCCGGTCTCGGTTCGCGGCAGCTCCGCCACGAACTCGATTGCGCGCGGGTACTTGTACGGAGCGATCTCGCGCTTCACGAAGTCCTGCAGCTCGCGGACCATGTCCTGACCGGCCTCCGATGGATCGCGCAGCACCACGAACGCCTTGACGATGTGGCCGCGCTCCGGGTCGGGCGCGCCGATAACTCCGCACTCCCTGACCTTGGGATGGTCCAGCAACACGTTTTCGATCTCGATGCCGGCAATGTTGTAGCCGGCGGAAATGATCATGTCGTCCGCCCGCGCCTGGAACCAGAAGTAGCCGCGTTCGTCTTGCTTGTACGCGTCGCCGGTATAGTTCCAGCCGTCGCGCACGTAGCCCCGCTGGCGCTCTGGATCATCCAGGTATCGGCAGCCGGTCGGACCGCGCACCGCGAGCAGGCCGACCTCACCCGCCGGCAACGGGCGGCCGGCGGCGTCCACCACCCGCGCCTCGTAGCCGGGCACGACCTTGCCGGTGGCGCCGGGCAGGATGTCGTCACGGGCAGCGCTGATGAAAATATGCAGCAGCTCGGTGGACCCGAGGCCGTCGATGATCTTCAATCCGGTCGCGCGCTCCCACGCCTGATAGGTGGGCAACGGCAGCGGCTCGCCAGCCGAGACGCAGTCCTTGAGCGCGGACAGGTCGAAGTCCGGCACCAGGTCCACCAGCGACCGGAACATCGTCGGCGACGTGAACAACGTGGTCACCCGTGCCGCCTGGACCATCTCCAGCACGGCCTGCGGACTGACCTTTTCCAGGAGCGCCGTCGAGGCGCCGACACGGAAGGGGAACGTCAACAGCCCGCCGAGTCCGTACGTGAAGGCGATTGGCGGGCTGCCAGCAAAGACATCGTCGGGCGAGGGCGCAAGCACCTCTGCCCCGAATGTGTCGCAAATGGCCAGTAAGTCGCGGTGGAAGTCGACCGCGCCCTTGGGCTTGCCCGTCGTGCCGGAGGTGAACCCGATCAGGCATGGATCGTCGGCCGCGGTGTCTACGTTGGCGAAGGCGTCGGATTTGTGGGCCGTCATCGACTCGAGCGACGCCGCGTCCGCCTCGGGACCGAAGAGCACGATTCGCGGCCTCGGGGCGCCGGATAGTTCGCCCAGCCGCTGGTCGGCCAGACGCAGTTCCTCTAGCAGGCGCCCATCGCACAGAGCCACATTTACTCGCGCCTTCTGGATGACCTCCTCCAGCTCGCGAGCCCGCAGCAGCGGCATCGTGGTAACGACCACGCCGCCGGCTTTGAGCACGGCCAGCCAGGCGGCGACCATGCTCGGGCTGTTGAAGCCGCGCAGCAAAACGCGGTTGCCGGGGACGACACCCAGGTCGTCGACCAGCACGTGCGCAATGCGGTTGGTCCACGCCAGGAGATCGGCGTAGGTGATGGTCTGGCCCTCGAACCAGATCGCGGGTCGCGCGCCATGTCCTTCTCGGACGTGGCGGTCCAGCAACTCCGCGGCGGCATTGATCTGTGGCGGGTAGCTGGCGAGGGCGGGCAGGGCCGAGAAGTCGAGTCGCGGCCAATCGGCGGCGGCTGGCAGGTGGTCGCGAACGAACGAATCGAGGTGCGCGCTGCGGCCGGTCGGCAATCGAGAGTGGGCTGCACCGAGTTCGACCATACTGACCTCCCCTGCGGTGTTACGCTTCCGTGACGATGGTCATCATAGCGTTCAACGCGCGCGACCAACAAGCGTCGGCGGCCAGCCGGGGCGCGTCTGGTAGCCTGAGGGTCACCGGCGCATGATCACGGCCATCGTCCTGATCCACACCGAACGCGGCCAGACGGCCTCGGCCGGCGAGGCGCTGGCAGACATCCCCGACGTCGCCGAGGTCTACTCGGTCACCGGCGAGTACGACCTGGTCGCCGTCGTGCGTGTCAAGCGCTACGAGCAGATGGCTGAAGTGGTCCCGCAGCGTATCGCCGCGGTTCCGGGCGTGGCGCGCACGCACACGCTCATGGCCTTTCAGCACTACTCGCGGCACGACCTGGAGCACATCTGGGGACTCGGCATGGAGAGTGAATCCACGCCGACGAGCTGAGGGCGCGGGTCGTTGACATCCAGGACGCTGTCGCGGGTGGCGGTCATCCTGACCGGCGGGACCATCGATTCGGTCGGCAACGATCGCCTCGACATGGCCTGGTATTTCGAGGCCAATCGACGCCTGGATGACGGTGCATTGTTGGCCCGCGTTCCCGAGCTCGGCACGATTGCCAGCGTCGACGAGATCCCGTTCAGGCGCTTGCCAAGCCACGCGCTGCAAGCCGCGGACTGGTTGGCGCTGGGAGCGGCGATTCAGGACCTTGTTGGTCGCGCTGGCGCGGACGGCGTCGTGGTCACCCACGGCACCAATACGATCGAGGAAACCGCGTATTTTCTCACGCTCACGTTGAAGACGGATCGCCCGGTCGTACTGGTAGGCGCCATGCGTCCCGCGTCCGGCCTGAGCGCCGATGGCGATCTGAACCTGCTCAACGCCGTTCGCGTCGCGGCCCATCCGGACTCGCGCGGCAGGGGTGTGCTGGTCGTGCTCAACGACACGATCCACAGCGCGCGCGACGTGACCAAGACGGCGACTTTACGCGTCCAGACCTTCCAGGGCCGCGACCAGGGACCGCTCGGCTTCGCCGACACGGACGGACAGGTCGTGTACTACCACTCGACGGACCGCCGCCACACGCTCCAATCGGAGTTCGACGTTCGCCAGTTGAGCGCTTTGCCGCGCGTGGACGTGGTGGTCTCCTACGTCGGGGCGGACGGTGCGCTCATCGATGCCGCGGTGGCGGCCGGAGCGCGCGGGCTGGTGAGTGCCGGGACGGGAGGAGGGCGGCCGACCCCACTCGAAGATGACGCGCTCGATCGCGCCCGGAAGACGGGCGTCGTCATTTGCCAGTCAAGCCGAGTGGGCTCGGGCCGAGTCGTGCGCTCTCCGTCGCTGGCGGCGCGGGGCTTTGTGGCCGCGGACAACCTGCAGCCCTGGAAAGCGCGCATCCTGCTGGCGCTGGCGCTGACCCGCACCTCCGATCCGGAGCGCATCCAGGCCGTGTTCGACACCTACTAGCAGGCTGTTGACGCGGCGCTCGGCGGGGGTGCGCTGGAAAGAACGTGGCCGAGACGCGGCGTAATGGCATAGTGGGTACAGCCCAATCATGATGTGGCTCACCCACACGGCGGTGGCCAAGCCTCTGGCCATCGTTGCCATCGTCCTGGCCGTGGTCGCGGCGGGTGTCGCCTCGTTCTTTGCGCTGCCCATCAACCTGTTTCCACAGTTCAACGTGCCCGTCGTGGTCGTCACGACCGCCTGGGCTGGGGCCAGTCCGAACGAGGTCGAACTGCAGATCACACGGCCCGTCGAAGATGCCGTTTCGGGTCTGCAGAACATCGATAACATCACCAGCACCTCGGGCCAGGGCATCTCATCGGTGGTCATCACGTTCACCGACAAGGCCAATCCCGATCTGATCGACTCGCAGGTGCAGCGCCAGCTTGCGACGGTCCAGGGCCAGCTGCCGACCGATCCCAGTCAGGCGATCACGCCGATCACCACCAAGGTCGATCCCAACGCGCTGCCGGTGATGCAAGTGGCGCTCATCAGCGACACGCTGAGCAACACCGACCTGTATTCGCTGGCCAACGACACGCTGAGTCCCCAGTTGCAGCAGGTCACGGGCGTGTCGCAGGTGGCAATCGTCGGCGGCCAGCAGCAGGAGGTCCAGGTCCTGGTCGACCCCAACAAGCTGGCGGGCTACGGTCTGTCGCTGCTGGCGCTGCAGAACGCCCTGGCGGCCGGTAATACGGCCGTGCCAGCCGGCAGTCTGACCCAGGACCCGAATACCTACAACCTGCGCGTTTCCAATCTCGCCGTTCAGCCCCAGGACCTGGGGCGCATCACGATCGGCGGCACGGCGGACGCGCCGGTGCGCGTGAGCGACGTGGCCAGCGTCCAGCTCACCGGTCAACAGCAAACCCAGATCACCCGCGTCAACGGACACAACGGCGTGCTGTTCAGACTCAGCGCCCAGACCGGCGCCAACACGACCGACGTCTCCGACGGCGTCAGCAAGCTGGTGCCGCAGCTGCAGGCCCAACTGCCGCCCGGAGCGGCGCTGGTTACCGTGCAGGACAGCAGCACGTTCATTCGCTCCTCGGTGAACGGCGTCCTCGAAGAGCTCGTGTCGGCCATCGTACTGACGTCGATCGTGCTGCTGCTGTTCCTGCACAGTCCGCGCGTGTCGATCATCGTCCTTATGTCGATTCCGACCACGTTGCTGGCGACGTTCTCGATCATGCGCGTGCTGGATTTCAGCCTGAACTTCATCAGCACGCTGGCGCTCATTTTGACGATCGGCATCCTGGTCGACGACTCGATCGTGATCCTGGAAAACACGCTGCGCCACCTGTCGCGCGGCGAGTCGCCAAGGGCCGCGGCGATCAACGGCCGTGCCGAGATCGGTCTGGCGGCGCTGACCATCACGCTCGTCGACGTCGTGATCTTCGCCCCGACGGGCCTGGTCAGCGGCCAGGTCGGCGCCTTCTTCAAGGAGTTCGGCTTCACCATTGCCGCCGCCACGCTGTGCTCGCTGATCATCTCGTTCACCCTCACCCCGATGCTGGCGTCGCGCCTGCTGCGGCCCGAGCGCGAGGACGGCAGGGGCCCCTGGGCGCGCTTCTCGCGGGGCTGGGACGCGAAATTTGGTGGGCTGGAGCTCACGTACCACCGCCTGCTCGAGTGGTGTTTCAAGCACCGCTGGGCTCCGTTGATCGCGGCGTTCGCGTTGCTGGTGGGTGGAATTGCTCTCGTCCCGCTCGGCGTGGTGCCCGTGGAGTTTTTCCCGAACATCGACCAGGGCTCGATCTCGATCAACACGACAGTTGCGCCCGGCACGTCCCTGGACGCCCACGACGCGATCATGCGCCAGATCGAGACCCAGCTTGCCCAGGTGCCCGAGGTCCAGACGTACAGCGCCTCGATCGGAGCCAGCCAGACCTTCGGCGTCGGAGCCGCGTCGATTACGCAAGGGACCGTCTCCATCGACATCGGCTCACGCCAGAGCCGCAGCCGATCGGTGTTTGCGGTCGCCGACGATATACGCTCGCGTATCGCCGGCATTCCCAATGCCACCATTCAGGTCCAGGTCAACGGCGGCAATGGCGCCGGCCAGGCCGAACAGGTCCGCATCCAGGGGCCAGACGTGAACGTGCTCACGTCGTTGGCCAATCAGCTCCAAACGAAGATGGAGCAGGTGCCAGGGCTCACCGGCGTGACCAACACCGCGTCTGCCGCCCTGCCCGAACTCCAGATCACCGTCGATCCGGCGCGTGCCTCGGCGCTCGGCATCACTCCGGCGACCGTTGGCGGCGCGGTGCGGACGTCGTATTCGGGCGTGGTCGCCACCAAATGGCGGCGTTCTGACGGCAAACAGATCGACGTCCGCGTGCTGTTGTCGGACGCCGCGCGCGCCAACGTCAGTGCCCTGGGCGTGGTTCCCCTGCAGACCACCGGCGGTCAGATCGTGCCGCTGAACCAGGTCGCCACGATTGCTCAGGTGCCGACGCCAAACGAGATCGACCGCCGCGACCGACAGCGCGTGGTGACCGTCGGCGCCGACATCTCCACCGGTTACGTCCAGAGCCAGGTCGATCCGGTCGTGCAGTCGATATCCAAACAACTGGCGCTGCCGGCTGGCTACACGGTCAGCTTCGGCGGCAATGCCCAGTCGCAATCGCAGGCGTTCGGCGACCTTTTTGCGGCGCTCGGCATCTCGGTGCTGCTGGCCTACCTGCTGATGGCGATCCTGTACAACTCGCTGCTCGAGCCGCTCATCATTTTGTTCGGGCTGCCGGTGGCATTCGGCGGCGCGCTGATCTCGAGCGCCCTGTTCCGCTACACGTTCAACCTGTTCTCGCTGATCGGCGTCATCCTGCTGGTCGGCCTGGCAATCAAGAATGGCATCCTGCTGGTCGACCGCACCAACCACAATCGCGAGCGGGGCATGGGCCGAGTCGAGGCCGTGCTGGAAGCCGGCCCGGCGCGCCTGCGCGCGATCTTGATGACCAGCGCGACGATCGTCGTGGCGCTGTTACCGAGCGCCTTCCAGTTGGGCGAAGGCTCTGAGATTCGCGCACCGCTGGCGGCGACCGTCGTTGGCGGCGTGATCGCCTCGACCCTGCTCACGCTCGTGGTCGTGCCGACCATGTACACGATCCTCGACACCGCGCGCGCCCGTTTCAGTCGACGACACCCGCCGCAGGTGGAGCGGCGTGCAGGTCCTACGGATGGCACTTCGGCCCGGCCGCCGGCTGCCGTCGACGCGGACGGCAAACTCCGCGAACCGGTCGTCAGGTCGGCCGCCCGTCCGCAATCGCAGGATTAGAAGTAAGGAGGTTTTTCCAGTGACGCAGTTGCGCCAGCGCTTCCGAGCCACATCGCCCAGCCCGGGCTCCATCGTGGCGGCGGTTGCGATCGCCAGCGCATTTGTGGTGAGCGCGTGCTCCGGCGGAGGCGGGGCCACGGCGGCGCAGCCGAAGCCGACGGCTCCGCCGGTGGCGATTCCAATCACGGCGGAGCCGGTCACGCGCACCGACATTCAGCAGACGGCGGCTCTGACGGGAAGCGTTACGGCGACCAATCAGATCTCGGTTCTGCCCCAGGCTTCGGGGCGGCTGACCGACCTGTTTATCGACGTTGGCAGCCAGGTCCACGCTGGAGATGTTGTCGCGCAGCTCGATTCCTCCAGCGCTGAGATTGCCGTCCAGCAGCAGCAGGCCAACGTGACCGCCGCCCAGGCCAGCCTCAACAAGATTCTCGCCGGACCCAAGTCCGACGACGTGACCACCGCCCAGAGCCAGCTCGACTCGGCGACGGCCAGACTCAACGGCCTGCTGTCGCAGGGCCGCCCTGAAGACGTCAAGAGCGCACAGGATCAGCTGGTGGCCGCGCAGGCGCGCCTGCAGTCGCTGCAGAATCAGGGTCGACCCGAGAGCGTGGGTCAGGCGCAAGCCAACGTCACCAGCGCCCAGGCAAAGCTGGACGCGCTGCTGCAAGGTCCCACGAACGACCAGGTGAAGGCCGACCAGACGGCGGTCGAGAGCGACAAGGCCGCGGTCCAGTCAGCAGAAGCGGCTGCCGCGGCACTCGGCACCAGCAACGCGTCCGACCTCCAGACCGCGCAGAGCGGGCTTCAGACCGCGCAAGCAGCCGCGGCTTCGGCCCAGACGGCGCTGGACTCCGCGAACGCGGCGATGGCCAATCAGCCACCCTCGACCGCGGCGAACGTCCAGGCGGCGCAGACCGCGTACGACAACGCCGCCGCCGCGCTGACGGCCGCGCGCGCCGCGCTCAACCAGAACGACAACCCCACCCAGGCGTCGCTGGCGCAAGCGCAGGCGGCGGTGGACACGGCGCAGTCGCAACTTCAGTCAGCGGAGTCGACCCAGACGAACCTCGAGCAGGGCGTCAGCTCGCCGTGCGCATCGTCCCCGACGCTGCTTGGACCGCCCACACCCGTCAACAGCACCGCTTGCGGTACGGCCAAGACGGCGGCCAACGCCTCGGTGAACGCGGGCAACAGTAACGTCCTGAGCGCGCAGGCTCAACTCGACCTGCTCAAGAGCGGTGGGGCACCGGCCACGCGCGCGCAGCTCGTGGCGTCGCTCGAACAGGCAGACAACAACCTCAAGAGTGCCAGGGCCAAGCTGGATCAGATCAATTCCACGGGTATCGCGCTCGATCGCGAGCAGGCCCTCTCGCAGCAAGCGACGGCCGAGGCGAACCTGGTGAGCGCCCAGGAGAACGTCAAGACCGCCCAGGCCAAGCTCACGGCGTTGCAGGACGGCTCCATCGAGTCGCAGCGGCAGACGGCGCAGTCGAACCTGATCGCGGCGCGCCAGCGGCTGCAGAGCGACCAGGCCAGATTCGAAGAGCTGCTGAAGACCCCCAAGGACACGGACATCGCCCAGGCCCAGGCGGGAGTCGACCAGGCGCGGCAGGCACTGGCGCTGGCGCAGGTGCCGAACACGGACCAGGACATCCGCGCGCAGCAAGCGACCGTGGATCAGGCCCAGCAGGCTTTGACGAAGGCGCAATCGCCGAACACGACCTACGACATCGAGCAGCAGCGTCAAACGGTGATTCAGGCCGAGGCCAACCTGCATGCCAAACAGAACCCGTATACCGACGACGACGTCAAACAGGCGCAGGGCCAGCTGGCCCAGGCCGAGGCCGGGCTGGCGAACGCGATGCTGGGGCTGTCGCAGACGAAGGTGACGGCGCCGGTCGACGGCGTCGTGTCGGAAAAGCTCGTCTCGCCGGGTGCCTTTGTCAGTCAGTCCACTTCCATCGTCACCCTCGTTCCGCCAGGCGTCGACGTCGTGGCCAGCCTGCCCGAACAGCAGCTCGGCAGCGTGCAGGTCGGGCAGCCGGTGAACTTCACGGTGTCGGCGTATCCAGGCCAGACCTTCCAGGGCGTGATCTCGACGATCTCTCCAACCGTGAACGCCCAGACGCGGACGGTCCAGATCCAGATCCAACCCACCAACGGACAGGGCCAGCTGCGCGGCGGGATGCTGGCGAATCTCGGGATCGTCACCGCCTCGCAACAGGACGTGCTGACGGTGCCACGCACGGCGCTGACGAATTCGGGCGCGGCCACACAAGGGCAACCGTCGTCGGTGTGGGTGATCGGTCCGGACAACGTCGTGCGCTCGACACCCGTGACGCTGGGACTGGTCAATGACACGCGAGCGCAGGTGACCTCGGGTGTAGGCGAAGGTCAACTGGTCGCCACTGGAAGCATCACCACGTTGACGGACGGACAGGTTGTCGCCCCGCAGGTCCAGGCTCTCACCGCGCGGGCCGCTCCGTGAGGCACGCCGCCTGGCTTGTACTGCTGATCGCGCTGGCACTGCCGAGTGCGTCCGCGGCCCAGCCCGCGCCCACGAGTCCGCCGACTCCGAGTCCAGCTCCGCCCTCGGTGGCGCTCATCGCCGGCGTGCAGCCAATCGGCGCCCCGAGTGTTGCGTCGGTGTCGCCCAGCGGCGGACAGCTGGCGCTCGCCGACGGGGAGCTGACGGTCCAGGCGGTCGCGGACCCTTCACGCCCCCCGGTCACGCTGGTGTATCAGGGAGTCGACGCCCGCAGCCTGCCGGCCGCGCAGGGCGGTCTGTCCCTCGGCTTTTCGGCTTTCCAGCTCAGCGGCGTGAATACCGACGCCTACGCGCTCGTACCCACCTTCAACGTGCCCATCGACCTGGTCTTCAAACCCAGCGCCTCCGACCTGGCGCTGGCGCTGGACCGGCTCGACCGCCTGTATCTGGGCTCATGGAACGGCAGCAGCTGGGTTGCCGTACCCTGTTCGCCGGACGCTCCGACGCGCTCGATGCTGGTGTGCTCGACGACGATGCCCGGCCTGTTCGTGCCGCTGATCGTGTTGCCCATCAATCCGCAGATCGACCGGCTCGACATGGACGTCGCCGGTGGTCACTTCTACACGCAAGGCAACGGATTCGGTGGGGGTGGTGGATTGGGGTATACGGTACTCGACGATGGCGACGCGCCAATGTGGTCGGAGTTCCAACGCCAGGGAAGCGTCAGCCGACTCGGCTACCCTGTCACCGGTCGGTTCCTGTATGGCGGCGCGGTTACCCAGGCTTTTCAGAACGGCGCGCTCCAGTGGATGCCAGGTCTCGGCCAGACCGTCCTGTTGAACATCCTGGACGAGCTGCACACGCATGGCAGTGACGTGTGGCTGAACGCCGCGCAGCAGATACCCCCGGCGCCCGCCAACGGACAACCCGCTGACCCCAGCATTCTGGCGCCCTTTCCGACGGTGCTGGCGGCCTACCAGGCAGACCCCGACCTGTACGGTCTGCCCGTATCGGTGAAAGACTACGGTCAGATTGGCAGCGCAAGGTTCCAGCGTTCCACGCTGCAGGTGTGGCAGCAGGACCAGCCGTTTGCCTCGGCCGGCACGGTCATCCCTGGCACTCCGGGCGAACTGGCAAAAGCCGCGGGACTGTGGCCGCTCGACGCCGCCACGCCGGGACCGCCACCCGCCAGTTGACAACCAGTTGCCAAAAAGGGGATAGCCTGCACCATGCTTCAAAAGGAATGGCCAATCCTGATCGTCGACGACGAACCGGATGTGCTCGCGGTGACGCGCCTGGTCCTGAAGGACGTCCAGGTCGATGGCGTACCACTCAAGCTGCAGACCGCCTCGAGCAAGGCTGAAGCGATCCAGTTGCTGACCGATGCGCCAGGCCCGCCAGGCGCGCCCTCGTTCGCGGTGGCGCTGATCGACGTCGTTATGGAGACGCCAACCGCCGGCCTCGAGCTGTGCGACTTCGTGCGCAACAACCTGAAAAACAAGACGGCGCAATTGTTCATTCGCACCGGTCAGGCGGGCCTGGCGCCCGAGCGCGCGGTCGTGGACCGCTATGACGTCAATGGCTATTTCACCAAAGTCGAGTCGACGGACGACAAGCTGTACTCCATGGTGAAGACCGGCGTGCGGCAGAACGAATACCTGGTCAGCTCCCAGGTGTTGTTTCAGATTCTGAGCCGGGTCGCCGGCCAGCCGCGACCGGCCATCGAGCGCATGCTCGGCGCGTACGGCGTGTTCCTGCATCAGAACCAGGTGAGCGTGGGCATTATGGCCGACGGCAGCGTTCTATCCGCGATTGGCTATGACCGGTCCGAAGTGCCGACAGAATGTCAGCGACTGGAAGCTCTACCCAGCACGCCGCTGTCTGCCGCTGGAGACATCGCCGTGTATCAGGACCGTACGGCGCTGTTCAAGTCGGCGGAGGGCGACTACCTGATTTACCGCAACGTGAGTCCGCCCAGTCCGTCGCTGCAACTGCTGCACATCTCTTATCTGAAGCTGCTGGGCACACTGGCCAGGGCGGGTGCGACTGCCTCGGCGTCGAAAACCGGCGTCTAGCACTGGAGACACGGCCGCATGCATCCGCTTTCTGTCGTCACCGCCCAGTCGCTCGTTCAGGTCGCTCAGCGGGCGACCGATCTGGACGCCAGTGTCACGTTTTACCGGGACGTCCTGGGTGGCCAGTTCCTGGGCAAATTCGATCCGCCGGGGCTTGCACTCGTCGCGCTCGGCGGCGTGCGCCTGCTCCTGGAAGCCGACGCATCTTCAGCCACCCTGTACTTCCGAGTCGACGATCTGGATGCCGCGTACCAGAACCTGCGCCAACAGCAGCACGTCAAGCTGGAGGATGCGCCGCACCTGGTCCACCGCGATGACGCCGGGCAGTTCGGCGCGCGCGGCGAAGAAGAGTGGATGGCATTCCTGCGCGATCCAGCGGGCAACCTCATCGGACTGGTGGAGCGCCGCCGCGTAGGATGAACATTCTGGTCGCCGGTGGCAGCGGCTTCCTCGGCCACCCTCTATGCACCGCGCTCGTCGACGGCGGCCACGGCGTCACCGTCCTGAGCCGACGCCCAGAGCGCGTGCGGAGCGCTCCAGAGGTCGAACTGCTGGCGTGGGACCCGGCACATTCCGGACCGGACTCCGCGTGGGTGCAGCGGTTGCGGGAGATGGACGCCGTCATCAATCTCGCGGGTGAAAACCTCGCCGGCGGTGGGCCGCTGCCCTCGCGCTGGAGCCCGGGCGCAAAGGCAAAACTGCGCACCAGCCGCCTGCAGTCCACACGCGTCGTCGTGCAGGCACTCGGCAGCACACCTCCCGAGCGACGGCCGCACGTCATGATCAACGCGTCGGCGATCGGGTACTACGGGGATCGCGGCGACGAGATCATGACGGAGGCGAGCTCAGCCGGCACGGACTTCCTCGCCACGTTGTGCGCCGACTGGGAAGCCGCCGCCGTCGAGGCGGAGCCACTGGGTGTGCGAGTCGTGCGGCTGCGCACCGGGGTCGTCCTGGACCGGGGCGGCATGGCCGCCGATCTCCTCACGTTGGCGTCGTGGCTCGGAGTGGGAGGTCGACTTGGTTCTGGCCGGCAGTGGTGGTCCTGGATTCACCGCGCCGACGTCATCGGATTGATCTTGCATGCGCTCCACACCGAGCCGCTGCACGGGGCGTTCAACGCGGTCGGTCCCGCTCCGCGGCGAATGGCTGATTTTCCGCGGGTACTCGGGCAGCTACTCACGCGACCCAGTTTCATGCCGGCGCCGTCGTTCGCGTTGCGGCTGGCCTTCGGAGAGGTGGCCGATACGCTGCTGCTCGCCAGCCAGCGAGTCCTGCCCAACCTGGCGGAGGAGACTGGTTACGAATTCCACTATGCCACGCTCGAACAAGCCCTCCAGGCGATCGTCACGTCGCAGCCGGGCGTACCATGGCCGAAACTGCCTGTCCGGAAGGTCCGACGATGACGCTGCTCACCTCACTGGCTCCAGAAGTCGACGCGGTCGCGGTTGGCTTCGACCCCCAGCGCCTGGCTCGACTCGACGACTACCTCGACGCGTTCGTCGCGAGCGGACAGCAAAAGGGCTCGCTGGTCGTGCTCACGCGCCACGGCAAAATCGCCCACGTTTCCAGCTGCGGCTACCGCGACGAGGCCGCGGGACTACCGGTCGAGCCCGACACCATCTGGCGCATCTTCTCGATGACCAAGCCGATCACGTCGGTGGCAGCGCTGATGCTGTACGAAGAAGGCGCGCTATCGCTGTTCGACCCTGTCGCGAAATACATTCCAGCGTTCGAACGCGTGCGCGTCTACCGCAAGGGCTCCGCTGCCGCGTGCATCACCGCTCCCGCGGCGGAGCCGATGCTGGTGTGGCACCTGATGACGCACACGTCAGGCATGACCTACGAATTCATGTTCAATCATCCGGTAGACGAGATGTACCGCAACGCGGGGTTCATGCTCGGACAGGCGGAGAACTACACGCTCGAAGAAGCGTGTGACCGCTGGGCGGCGATTCCACTCCTTTTCGAACCTGGAACGGCCTGGAACTACTCCCACGCGACGGATGTCCTCGGCCGGATTGTCGAGCTGGTGTCAGGTCAGTCGCTGGATGAGTTCTTCGCCGCACGTATCTTCCAACCCCTGGGCATGCGCGACACCGGTTTTTGGGTCTCGAGCGAGTCGGACCGCCGACGCGTGGGCGTGCTGTACAGCTTGAATCCAAAGACGGGCGAAATCCAACCCACCCCTGCCACGGTTGCGCGCGAGCGCCCGATGTTCCTCGCCGGTGGACATGGGCTCGTGTCGACGGCGGCGGACTACCACCGCTTCAGCCAGATGTTGCTGAGGCGCGGTGAGCTCGACGGCGTGCGCCTGCTCGCGCCGCTCACCGTCGACATGATGACCAGCAACCATCTGCCCGGCGGCGCCACGATTACCTCCAGCTTCGCCAGGACGCTGGGCACCGGCGTGAGCAACGAGGGCCGCGGCTTCGGGCTCGGCGTCGCGCCGCTGGTCGACCCGATTGCCGCGAAAACCCTGGCGCCCGCCGGCGAGTACTTCTGGGGTGGAGCGGCTCGGACGTTGTTCTGGGTCGATCCAGCGCACGACCTGACAGCGTTGTTCTTCACCCAGGTCTTTTTCGGGCCTGACGAGATCTGGACGACGCTGCGCCGCCTCGTCTACCAGGCGCTGATCGACGCCTGAAGACTGGAGCACCTGCATGAGCACACTACTGGAGGGCAAAGTCGCGATTGTGACCGGCGCGGGCAGCCGGATCGGTTTCGGGCGCTCGATGTCGCTGGCGCTGGTGCAAGCCGGTGCGCGGGTCGCGATGATGGACATCGATCCCGAAACGCTGGAGCAAACCGCGAACGAGGTGGAGGAGACCGCCGGCCGCCACAGCGTGATCCAGGTTGTCGGGGACGTTTCAAATGCCGACGACGCCGAGCGGGCGGTGAAGACCGCCATCGCCGAGCTGGGCGGGCTCCACATCCTGGTGAACAACGCCGGCACCAACCCGCGCAACGCCGGATTCGGCAGTAGCGACGCGGCCGGATTCTGGAAAGTCGATCCCGAGGCCTGGTTCCGGGTCGCCGCCGTCAACTATCTCGGTCCAGTGATGATGGCCAGGGCCGCCGCGCCGCATCTGCTCGAGCAGGGCTGGGGTCGGATTATTGGCGTGACGACCAGTCTGGACACCATGTACTCGAAGACCAATCCGGCTTACGGCTCGTCCAAGGCAGGTCACGAAGCGTTCATGGCCTCGATCGCCCAGCAGCTCGAGAACACGGGAGTGACCGTCAACGTGCTGGTGCCTGGCGGGCCGGCGAACACCAATTTGCTGCCACGGGATACCCCGTTCGACCGCGCGGCCCTTATTCAGCCCGACGTGATGCAAGCCCCGGTGGTGTGGCTGGCGTCCGATGCGTCGACAGCCGTTCACGGTCAGCGCGTGATCGCCTATTTCTGGGACGAGTCGCTCCAGGTGAAGGAGCGGTTGGCGAAAGCGGCGGCGCCGCTGGCGTGGCAGCAGCTCGGTCGACAGGCGATTTATCCGGGCGCCCCAACGACCACCTCTCCCCCTGGGAGAGGTCGCGCGTAGCGCGGGTGAGGGTTGCGTCTCTGTTCCCGCTCATACGCGGCCCTCACCCCAGCCCTCTCCCAGAGGGAGAGGGAGGCCGGGTAACCACACCGGAGTGTCCAGAGACTCCAGCCCGAAAGCGTCGATCAGCCCGATGAGTTTGTCGGCCCAGCGCGGGTCCGTCGCGTAGCCCGCCTGCGCGAGCGTCATCGCACTGGCCCTTGGGTCCGCGGCGCGCGTCCACAGCGCGTCGTAGCGTGAGTTCCCGTGCAGAAACGTACCCAGATCCTGCATGCTCTCTTCGAGAGAGCGGTAGGCGCGGAACGGCGCGCGCACCACGACCACCTGACCGTCTATCACTTCGCGGGTGTCGTATATGACAGACCCGACCGTGCCCTCGCCGACGTCCGCCTTGATGCCGAAGTAGTTGTTGGCACGCACGCTCAGCTCGCTGCTGCCCCAGCCCGTTTCGTTGATCGCCATCGCGGTCACCAGCGAAGGCGGCAGGCCGATGGTCGCCTGAAAACGGCGTGCCAGCGGACCGACGCGGCCGATGAACCGCGCCTGGTCGGCCGTCGGTCGAACCGTGGACCGCTGAGGATGGCTGAGGACCAGAGTTGGCAGTGACTCCGCGCGGCTCAGTCCGGCCGCGACCAGCAGCGCCAGTCCGCCGGCGCCAACCGTCAGCTGACGGCGGAAACGCCGCAACGCCAGCCAGCGGGGTGGTCGCCGACGTCCGCGCGAGGTGCGGGCCGCGCGTTGGGACCTGTTCACCATACTTGTTTACGTTGGCCGACGGCAGCCCCCAGCGGCCGAGAGGACGCGCACCAAACAGGGCACAGTAAGGTTGCGGTGATTGGCGCCCGCTGGCTTGGGTCGAACCGGCGTCAGGCGCCGATCGCCTCGCGCAGCGTGCGTTCGGTGGCAGGCTCGTAAATGGGGCGGAGGACTGGCAGATTGGCGCCAGCGTCCCGAAAACGCTGGATACAGGCACGTACTTCGGCCTTGCTGCCAACCTTGCCCATGGCATCGGCCAGGCGGTCCGAGACTGCCGCGCTCGGGTCTCCGCCTCTGGCACGCAAGGCGTCCATTTCGGCCACCTCCTCCTTGAAGCCGGCGTTCAGGTACTCGCGACGGTAGAACGGCTGACTGCCGGAGCGCGCGATACCGGTGCGCAACTGGGCTCCGGCGGTTTCGACGTCGTCGGTGATCGCGACCGGAATCGGCGCGATGATATCGAACCCATCCAGTGACTGGCCCACTCTGGCTCGACCAGCGGTGACGCGCGGGACCACCACGTCGCGCACGTAGCTGTCGGAAGCCATCCACAGAACCACACCGTCGGCGATCTCTCCAGAGAGCTCCATCAACGGTGGATTCAGCGCGGCGAGCACGATCTTGAGCTGCCGCGGACGCGGAATCGGGTAGCTCCAGTCCACGTTCCAGAACTCGCCGTGATGCACCGCCCTGCCCGTCGTGAAAACCTGGCGCAGGACGTCGACGTACTCTCGGGTAGCCGCCACGGCATCGCCCATCTGGTAGCCAAGCTGCGTCTCCATGCTGGAGCGGTGACCGGTGCCGATGCCCAGCACAAACCGCCCGGCAGACACCTCGTCGAGAGACAATGCTTGCCGCGCCATGACCGTCGGATGACGGGGGTAGAATGTCACGATGCTGGTGCCCAGCGTGATCTGGGCCGTGGCGCCAGCAAAGGCGGTGAGAACGACGAACGCGTCCCTGCCCACGCCATCCGTGATCCAGGCGCTTTCGTAGCCGAGCGCGTCCGCCAGCTGGACCAGGGAAACCGCCTCCTGGAAGTCGTTGCCGAGACCGATGACCGTGCCTAGCCGTTCCATAGGGTCATTATTATGGTTGGCTATAGCACGGAGGAATCGTCAATGCGCCTGCAGCCATCCAGCCTCGATCACATCGGTCTGAAGGTCACCGACATGGACAAGTCGCTGCGCTTCTATTGCGACGCGCTGGGCATGGACGTCGAGCACACGTCTGGCCCGCATCCGAACGGCGGTCGATCGGCCACGGTGCGCGCCGGCGAGCAGAGGCTGGACCTCTTTTACCGTCCCGACTTTGTCTCGGCCGATCGCGACAAGCCCGTCGGGATGGACCACCTGTGTCTGACCTTCGACCTTTCGGCGGTCGAACCTCTCCTCGAGCACCTGAAGGCGCACGCCGTCGAGGTCATGTGGGGGCCGGTCACGCGTGGCCGGAGTACCTCGGTGTACGTGTTCGATCCCGACGGCATCCACGTTGAGCTGCGGGTCCCGGTGGTGATGGAAGGCGCCGAACGACCTGGCGAGCCCGCCGCCGCGCGGCGGCCTTAGCAGGTTGACGAGAGCCTCTCAAAGGGCTCCACTGTAGGTGGAATCACTGAACCTGCGTTCGTCAGAGGGCGCTAGCTCGTATCGGTGGCCGCCAGCTTTCGACGTGCCGGCAACTCTTCTCTGAAGAGAAGCAGACTCTTCAGCAACTTGTTAGCGCTCACGCGCATTCGGCTTCCGTTCCCGTCCAGCGGCGCGGCTTCTGGGCGCTCGGATTGGCAGCCACGTGGGCGCGTGCGCGCCGCCACAGGTCCGCCCACTCGCGCCAGTCGTGGATTTCCTGGTTCGGCGCACTCGCGCTGCGAACGACAAATGCCGGCAGCCAGTCGCGACCGCTCGGCTGACCCACCGGCTGGTAACGCAGATCGAAGCTCCAGCGCACTCCATGGCTCAGATTACGGAGCGAGGAGTGCATGGTCAGCCGGTGCATGAACAGCGCACTGCCGCGTTTCATCACCAGCGGCTGCCCATTCGATCCGCGAATCACTTCAGGAATGCGCAGGTCGAACGCCTGGCCCGGCTTGCTCGGGCAATGCAAGAGCAGCCCGCGCTTGTGACTGCGCGGCACCACGCACAGACAGCCGTTTTCGATCGTCGAGTCGAAAACGGGGAACCACACCGTCAGCATGTCCGTTCCGTCGACGTCGACGGTGGCGACGCCCTGGTCCTGGTGCCATTCAGTGGCGCTCACCATCGTGTTCCTGGCGTGAAATTTCTGATTGAGCAGGTGCTCGGGCGGCTTGATGCGCACGTGCTGAATCGGGTTGGACACGATCTCGCCGCCGATCAGCGCCTGCACCACCTCGAGCACGCGCGGGTGGGTGATCAAGTTGAACACCGCGGGCCCGAGGTGCACCGGAGTGGTCTCGGTGATTGGACCTGACAGCGTGATGTCGAAGGGGCGATAGCCATCCGGGCCAATGTCGTTGAGGACGTGAGCGAAGCGCTCGGCGAACGGCAAATCGGCGTACGCGGAGTCGATCAACCCGCGGGCATGCCAATCGGCGGCTGTCTCGTCCAGCAGGGCGGTGTATTCCCGTACGACGGGGTCCAGGTCCGCCACCGGATCGAATACATCGTCGATCAGAAGGAAGCCCTCGCGCTCAAAGCGTTCTCGATCGACGTGAATCGCTGATACCACCGTCAGTCCTCCTTTGATTTGCTGCAATGTGCCCGCTCAGCGACCGGTGAAGCGCGGCGCGCGGCGGGCTTTGAAGGCGGCCAGGCCTTCGGCCAGATCCTCGAGGTCCCGAGCTTCGGCGACGGCCGAGCCCTGGTACCAGTAGGCCGCATCCGGATCGAGGCTCCAGCCGGTGTACACCGCATGCTTGGTCAAGCCCATTGCGGCGGTTGGTCCATCCGCCAGCCGTCGTGCCCAGCGCTCGGCGGCCTCGTCCAGGTCCAGCGGCTCGACAACCTCGTTGACCAGGCCCAGGCGCAGGGCTTCCTCCGCCTCGATCGGCTCTCCGAGCAGCGTCATTTCGATGGCTTTGCCGACGCCCACGTATTGCTGGAGAAGGTTCGTGCCGGTCGCCAGGCCGCGCTTGATGAACGGCGTCGCCAGCCTGGCGTCGCGCGCCATGACGCGGAAGTCAGCCGCGAGCGCCAGGTTGAATCCGGCGCCGTAGGCGTAGCCCTGGATGCGCGCGACAACCGGCTGGGACAGGCTGCGCATGAGACGCACCGTGCTCGTCCAGCGCCCGGGTCCACTCACATAGTGTTTGATCTTCCCGCGTCGGCGCAGCGAGTCCTCCTCGTCGGGAGTCCGTTCACGACCAAGCTCGTCGCCCGCGCAGAACGCCCGACCGGTGCCCGCCAGGACAATAGCGCGGATCGACGTGTCTTCCTGGCAGCGGGCGAAGGCATCCCACAACTGGACGCCGAGCTCGTGGTTGATTGCATTCAGCTTGTCGGGTCGATCGAGCGTGATACGCGCGATCGAACCTGTTCGTTCGAAGACGACGAGGCGTGGCTCGACGCTGGCTGACATAGATGAGGTGGCTCCGTCAGTAGATGATTTGCTCTTGAATCAGAGCAGCGTACTCGTGGTCCTGCATCCCGAGCAGCGATTTGAACACGTACGCGTTGTGCTGTCCCAGCGTTGGCGGCCGCGCCGTGGACCGGGATCGCTGGCGGTCGATCACCCATGGCACGCCATGTGAGGTGAAGGTGCCGCTCTCCGCAAGTCGCGGCACCTGGTGGGTGAAGGCGCGCGTCTGGAGTTGCACGTCGTCGACCACGTCGGCGGGTTCGAGCGTCGCCGTCGCGGCGATGCCGCGCTCCTGCAACACGGCCGCCGTCCGCGGGGCGGACCGGCCAGCCGTCCACGCAGCGATGGCAGCATCGAGCAGATCGTGGTGCTCGCGCCGGCCGGCAGGCGTGCTCAGTCGCGGATCGGCCAGCAGGTCAGGGCGATCGATCAACTCGCACAGCGCCGCCCAATCGGCTTCCGTCTGCACGCTCAGCGCGATCCAGCGATCCTCGCCTTGCGCCGGATAGCAGCCTTGGGGCGCATAGACCGGGTGGCGGTTGCCGCGCGGACCGAGGACCTGGTGACCCAGCGACCACGCCAGCACGGGCTCCGGCAGCGCCGCAATTGTCGTTTCGGCCATCGACAGGTCGATCATGCCGCCCAGGCCGGTGCGCCGCCGACGCCAGATTGCCGCCAGAACGAGAACCGTCTCAAAGACGGCGGTAAGCGGATCGGTCCAGACTCCTCCGGCGGAGCGCGGGGGGTAGCCGGGATGGGCTGATAACGCGGCCCAGCCGGTCGAACACTGGATCAACGTGCCGTACGCCACCTGGTCCTGATCGGGCCCGGTGCGACCATGAGCGGAGGAAGACGCCATGATGATGTCAGGCTTGATGCGTTGCAGACTCACATAATCCAGGCCGAGTCGCTCCATGACACCGGACGAAAAGTTTTCGACCACCACGTCGCTGCGGGCGATCAGCGCGCGCGCCAGCTCTCGAGCGCGGGCGTGTTTGAGATTGAGCGTGATGCTGTGCTTGCCCGAGTTGAGCTCCTCCCAGGACAGGTTCCGCTGCGACAGGTCCGCGCGCGACGCGGACTCCACCTTGATAACTTCGGCTCCCAACGCGGCGAGATACCTGGTACAGATTGGACCCGTCAGTACCCAGCTGAAGTCCATCACTCGGACGCCCTCCAACGGGCGCAGACGCGCATGTGCATCCCCTGGAGTCCGTGCCGAGACATGCAGCGTTTTCGAGGTCTGCGCTGTGACGAGCACCTGGGCGGTATGCTCGCCGAGCCTCGGAGCCCGGGCGATTCGGCTTGCGCCCGGACGTGCGTCTGATCCAGAACCGGGGCGCCAGTGATACGGGCGACCTGGCAACGGCACGCGGCCGCCCAGCTCCGCGTCCTCGACCTCGGCGAAGAACCCGCGGGCGGCGAGTTGAGCGGAGGCCAGCAAGTCGGTGGCCGTTCCCAGCGGCAGGCACGCCACGCGCCGTGCCTGGGCCGCCTCGAACACCTCCGACCGGCTCCGGACGCGACTCCAGTCCGCAAGCAAAGGGTACAATTCCGCCCAGTGGCGGTCGCGCAACGTGCGGTCGCCGAAGCGGGGATCCTCCGCCCAGGCTGGCGAGCCCATGACCTCCAGCCAGCGCGACCACTGGTGCTCCTCACGGGGTGAAATCGCGACCCAGCCGTCCGAGCACGGCAGCAGGGCGACGACCGAATTCGACGGCCTGTCCGAAAACACGCGCCTGGCGCCACCGTCGGCGGCCGAGCCGACTCGGTTGAACTGGGCGTTGTTGGCCGAAGCGACGGCTTCCTGGAGCGACACGTCCAGGTGACTGCCGTGACCGGTCCGCTGCGCGGCGAGCAGTCCGTGCATGGCAGCGGCGGCGGCCACCTGGCCCGCCAGAAACTCGGCCGCGTACGTGGGCGCGTTGAGCGGCGGCAGCGCGGCATCGTCCACCTGCATGGCAGGAAACCCGAATGCGAAACCGGAACTGTGAAAAGCGATCAGGTCGTTGCCGCGCCACGTCACGCGGGGTCCCCAGCACCCGAAGGGCGTCACCGAGACAACCACCAGCGAAGGGCACCGCTTTCGAAACGCCGCCGAATCCAGGCCCAGGCGCCGCCGCTCGGCTGGAGTGAAGCTTTCAATTACCACGTCCGCGTTCCCGGCGAGCCGCTGGCACGCGCCGCGGTCGGCCGCGGAATCCAGGTCGAGGACGACGCCGCGCTTGCTGGTATTGAGATACGCGAACATGCCACTGCGCTCCGGGTGCGGCGTGCAGTCCGCAAAAGGACCGAAGGTGCGAGTGACGTCGCCCGTCGGCGGCTCGACCTTGACGACGTCGGCGCCCAGGTCGGCGAGCAGCCTGCCGGCGTACGGACCAGCGACACCCTGCGCGAGCTCCAGTACGCGCACACCTGAGAGGGCAAGACTTGCGATATAGCCATGGTAGCCGCTCTGCACACGAGGTTGTGAGTGTGGTTATGCACGCATGAACACGCGTATCATTCGACCAGCGCTTCGACATTTTCACCTTTACACGGACGCCTGGCTAGCCTGGTCGTGAATGCACGCATGGAGGGAGAATGATCAAAACGATCGGCGGTGCGAACCGGCACCCCACCAACCGATCGCTCGACGACTTTCGACAATATTGGGCCGAGCACCACGGTCCTTTCTTCGCGCACACGCCCCACCTCATGCGCTACGTGCAGCACATTACGCTGCCTGAGGCCTACGGCGGCAATCCAGCGCCCACGCATGACGGAGTATCCATGTTCTGGTACGCGGACCTCGAGTCGTTGCTGCATCCGCCCCGCTCGCCCACGCTCGTCGAGGCCATTCCGGAGTCGCATACTTCGGTCTTCGAGTGGTACGTGCGCGGCGCGCGGTACGGGCCGCCCGAGACGATGACGATGGCGGAGACGGTGCCCGTGGACGATCGACAATTGTTCGATCGCTCGACGGACTGGCCGACGGACCATCGCCGCACCAGCGTCGTCGCGACCGAAGACGTGATTGTGGAGGGACGCACGCGGCCAGGTATGGTGAAGGCCGTGTACATGGTGGCGCGCAAGCCCGGGCTGACAATCCAGGAATTCCAGGAGCACTGGCGCGCGGAGCACGGCCGTCTGGTGGCAGCGCTGCCCGGCTTGCGGCGGTACGTGCAAAATCCGGCGGTTCTGGAAGCCTATGGCCTACGGCCGATGACGCACGACGGGTTCGCCGAGCTGTGGTTCGACGACCTCGCGGCCCTGCAATCCGCGGCGCTGAGTCCCGAGTGGCAGAAGGTCCAGGCGGATGCGAGCACGCTGTACGCGGAGCCGATCGGCCTGGTGATCGCGCAAGAAGGCATTCGAAAGGAGATCGGCGCGTATCCGCGGCCGTGATCCGCGATGATCGACCTGGGCCTCACGCTGCCAAACTATCGCGCAACCGCCACGGCGTCGAACATTCTGGAGACGGCCGAGCGCGCCGATCGCCTCGGCTTCCACTCCGTATGGGTGGCGGACCATCTCGCCATTCCGCTGGCCTACTCGGCGACGATGGGGTCAGTGCTGTACGAGACACACACCACGCTGTCAGTTGTCGCCGGGCGCACGTCGCGGCTCAAGTTGGGCTGCAGCGTCATGCCGACGCCGTATCGCCATCCGCTGCTGCAAGCCAGAGCGCTGGCAACGCTCGATCAACTCTCGGGCGGACGGGTGATTTACGGCGGTGCCGCCGGCTACATGGTCGACGAGTTCCACGCCCTGGGGCTCGACTTCGCCAGGCGCGCGGCGATCACCGACGAATATCTGCGCGTGTTGAAGCTGGCGTGGACGGAGGCGGTGATCAATTTTCACGGTCAGTTCGTCGACTGTTCGAACATGACGTGCGATCCCAAACCAGTGCAGAAGCCCCACCCGCCCATCTGGCTCGGCGGTGACAGCGACGGGGCATTCCGTCGGATCGTCCGGTACGCGGACGGCTGGCATGGACTGCCCGGCGGGAGTCCCGGCGCCCGGCGTGTCGAGCCGACCATCGAGGACCTGGCTGCTCGCATCCAGCGGTTGCACCAGATCGCCGAGCAGGCAGGTCGCGATCCGGCAAGCATCACGCTGTCCATCAAGGCCAGTTGCCAGATCGGCCCCGACGATCCGCGACCGCTGCACGGGTCCGTCGGCAAGATCGTCGAGAACATCCAGCGGCTCGAAGAGCTTGGACTTGTCCTGGTGGTTCTGGCGCCGAACGTGTTTCACGAACCGACACCGCTCGAGGTTGTCGATCAGATCGCCAGCGACATTCTCAGTGCGGTCACCCGGAGACGGGCCAGTACGTAGTTCCCATCGACGACGTGCCGACATAGACTCGGCTACGTGTTAGTCATCGGCACAACCGAGGGCGTGTTCCTCAAGGCGGCCGAGGGGTCGCCGCGCGCGAGCGATCTGTCGTCGCGCGACGTCAAGGTGCTGCGTCGAACCAACGGCCATGTCCTGGCTGGGACAAATGACGGGGTGTATCGCTCGGCCGACGGCGGGGGCGGCTGGCAGCGAGTCGGGCTGGAAGGCCAGGAAGTCCTCGAGGTCATGCCCGCGCCCGCAGATCCGAAAACCGTCTACGCCGGCACGGTACCGGCGGCGCTCTTCCGCAGTCGCGACGGCGGCTCGACATGGGCGGCAGTCGATTCGTTTACGCAGGCATTCGATCCCGACACCTGGGGGCTGCCGGCGATCGCCGGCTGGCCGACAGGGGCACGTGCGCACGCGATCGTGGTCGATCCCCGCGACTCTGAGCGCTGCGTCGTGGGGATCGAGGTCGGCGGAATAGCCAGCAGCGCCGAGCGTGGCAGCCGCTGGGCGACGACGCTCCCGGGCGGTGTCCCGGACATCCACTACGTGGTGGCCGATCCCGGACGGCCCGAGCGCCTCTACTGCTCAACCGGTTTCGGACGTATCGGCAAGTTGGCCGAGGTCCCGGACCGAGAGCGCATCGCCGGCATGTTCACCTCGGACGACGGGGGCCAGTCGTGGCGGTATATCTGGGACGGAATGTTGCACCGCTACACCCGGCCGCTGTGCATCGATCCACGGCCGCCGCACGCGGTCACGGTCGGCACCGCGCCGAGCGCGCGCCCGTACATCACGTACCGCATCGAGGGCGGGGCGCACGGGCAGGTGTATCAGACGAACGACGGCGGCGCGACGTGGCGGCCGCTCGGCGACGCGCCGCACTCGCCCTCGGTGGCCGCCATTCTGTGCGTGACCCCGGCGCTGGATGCTCCAGGCAACGTGCTGGTCGGGACGGACCTGGGCGAGGTGTGGCACGTCGAAGCTGACAAGACGCGCTGGACACTGCTGGCGGACCGCCTGCCGCCCGTCCAGTCCGTCTTGAATATGGACTGAGCCGCACGACTCCCGCAGCGCGACAAGCGCGGAATGGATGGTGACTTGCGCGTGCTCAAGCCGGGACCGGTGCTGTCGCTGGCGCTGGCGGGCTCGATGCTGCTCGCCAGTACCGCAATGGCGCGTCCCTCTACGCCGACTCCAACTCCAACTCCAACTCCGACGCTGACGCCCGCTCGCCCGACCGCCACCCCAACTCCAGTACCAACCAGCAAGCCAACGCTGACGCCAACGCCGCCGACGCTTTCACCAACGCCGGTGCCGACACCGCCAACGTCAGCGCTTGCGCCCGCGGCAACGCCCTCCGCGGAAGGGATCGTCGGCACGCAGGTCATCGGCTACTCGGCGCAGGGTCGCGCGTTGACCGTGTATCAGTTGGGAGCGGGCTCGCGCAGCATCCTGGTGGTGGGCGGCATCGACGGCGGCACGGAGTCGAACACCACTGCGCTGGTCGACCAGTTGCTCGTGCAGCTGCCGGCGGCTCCGGACCTCCTGCACGCCGGTTTCGTGCTGCTGTTGCTGCCAGCAATCAATCCCGACGGGCTGGCCACCGGCACGCGCATGCTGGCCGATGGCGTCGACGCCAACCGCAACTGGCCCACCGGTGACTGGACGACCGACACGTATGTCGCGGGGCCAACGCTGATTCGCGGCGGCGGTGGCCCGTACCCGTGGTCGGAGCCTGAAACGCAGGCGCTGGCGGCGTACGTCGAGCGCGTCCAGCCGCGTCTGATCGTGTCCTACCACTCGGCGGCCGCGCTGGTGATGGCAGGCCCCGCCGCGCGCACCCTGGGGCTCGATCGCCTGTACGCGAGCATCACCGGCTACGCGTTTGGCGACTGGGTCGCGTACCCGGTGACCGGCGACTTTGCGCAGTGGACGGAGGACCAGGGCATCCCGACGGTGGAGGTGGAGTTACCTGATCACACCACCACCGACTTCGATGCAAATTTCAGCGCATTTCACGCGTTGATCGCCGCGATGCGCACGTTGTTCCCGCCATAAACCTGGCGAGCTAGCTGTGTGACGCCGCCAGCACCGAGCGCACGCGCTCGGCTGTCAGGGGCAGGTCGGTGACCCGCGCGCCGCAGGCGGCGCGCACGGCGTTGGCGAGGGCCGCCGCGCCCGGGATGACCGGCGGCTCGCCGACACCTTTGGCTCCGAACGGTCCGGCCGCGGATGGCACCTCCACAATCGCGGTTTCGATGCTCGGCGATTGACTCGCTTTTGGAATCGCGTAGTCCATCAAGCTCGCGGCCAGCGGCGTTCCGTCCGCATCGAATTCCATCCGCTCGAACAGGCCCCAGCCCACGGACTGGACCGTGCCGCCATGGATCTGGCCTTCCACCGCGGCAGGATTGATCGCCCGTCCCACGTCCTGAACCGAGATGTGGCGCACGGCTTGCACGCGACCGGTGTCCGCGTCGACGCGGACCCGCGCGACGTGGACGGCGAAGCCCGGCGCGCTGTCGGTCACCGCGGACTGACCGCGGCCGTACACCGGTTCATAACGCGCCGCAAATGAGCCGCTCAGCGCCTGAATCTGGGCCAGGGTCCGGGTTTTGCCCGGCACGCCTCGCACCTGGACTCGGCCCTGGACGATCTCCAGGTCGTCGACAGAGGCCTCCAGCTCGGCGGCGGCAATACGCAACACCTGGTTACGCGCGTCCTGCGCCGCGCGAAGCACGGCCGGGCCGTTGGAATAGGTCACCTTACTGCCGCCCGAAACGCCGGCGTAGGGCGCACCGTCGGTGTCGACTGTCGTCACGCGGACCTGCGCCGGGTCGTCGAGACCAAACGCTTCGGCGGCAATGATCGAAAAAGTCGTGTTGACTCCCGTAAGGTCGACCGAGCCGAGTGAGACCTGGAGGGTGCCGTCGCTGTTGAGGCGGCACGCCGCGGCCGCGGGTTCGATACCGCCCGGCCAGCCGCCGAGAGCCACGCCGACGCCTTCGCCAGGTCCGGCCGCGGCGCGCTCGGACCGATACAGAGGTTCGGCGCTGGCCAGGCATTCGGCGAGACCGATGCGCGGCCAACGCCGTCCGTCGGCCATCGGGTCGCCCTCGTGCGCGGCGTTTTTCTGGCGGAGGTCGAACGGGTCGATGCCGAGCTGGTAGGCAGCTTCGTCGACGAGGCTCTCGAGGGCAAAGGCTGCCTGGGGCGCGCCCGGGGCACGATAGGCGCCCGTGCCGGACTTGTGGCTCAAGACCTCGGTGCCACGCAAGCGCAGATGCTCCCAGCGATACGTCGAGCCCATCAAGATCGCGGCGATGCCGACTGGCGCGCCAGGGTTGGCGCCCGCGTCGAAGATGAGCTCCCCCTGAAGCGTGGTCAACGTCCCGTCGCGCCGCGCGCCGATCTTCAGCCGCTGGACGGTCTGGGGCGCCGGGTCGGCGGCCAGGAACTCGTCCATGCGCGTGTAAGCCAGGCGCACGGGCCGCCCCGTCGCGAGCGCGAGGGCGGCCACGGTCGGCTCGACCAGACCGACCTTGCCGCCGAAACCGCCGCCAACGGGCATGGCTTCGACCTTGACCTGGTGGTCGGCCAGGCCCAGCGTACGCGCGACTTGCTCGCGCACGAAGAACATGCCCTGGGTGCTGGCGTACACGGTCAGGTTGCCCAGCGGGTCCGCGCCGGCGGTGCAGCTTTGCGGCTCCAGGTAGCCCTGGTGGACCCACGACGTGTGGAACTCTCGTTCGACGACGACGTCGGCCTCGCGGAAGCCCGCCTCCACGTCGCCGCGCTGGAACTGCACGCGATTGGAAACATTGGGCGCCGCGGGCGCGTCGACGGTCTGACCACCCGTGGCAGCGCCATGAATCGCCAACTCGGACTCGTCCTGTTCGCGTCGCTGGCGGACAACCGGCGCATCGACTTCCATGGCGGCAACGGGATCAACGGCGGCTGGCAGCGGCTCGTACTCGACCTGGACTGCTTGCGCGCCGTCCTCCGCCAACGCCTCCGATTCAGCCAGAACCGCGGCGACGGGATGACCGGCATACAGCACGTTGTCGAGCGCCAGCATGATCTTGCGCGATTCGACGGCGGCGCTTATGTCTGCCACCGGCAGGTCGCGCGCGGTCAACACCGACACGACACCGGGTGTGGCGAGCGCCGCGGAGGGATCGATCGACACCACGCGCGCTGCAGCGTGCGGGCTGCGCACGAAGCGCACGTGCAGCGCGCCTGGCATCAACAAATCATTGGTGAAACGCAATCGACCGGTGAGACGTTCGGGTGCGTCGGCGCGCCTGGTGGGCCGCCCGACGAAACGGAACCCCGTCACCGACTCTGCGGCCTGTGGAGCCTGGACCATGCGCCCAATGCTACAGGAGCGGGAGACGGGATTCGAACCCGCGACCTACTGCTTGGAAGGCAGCCACTCTAAACCAGCTGAGCTACTCCCGCGTGAGTCGGGTGTGAGCATACCACATCCCGCCCGCGGGGCTGGCGAGGACCAGCTTTCAGGTTTGCGTCACGTCGAGGACCGGAACTTCGAGCGGCGCCTCAATCACAGGCCGCGCACCATGCGCTGGCATCTGTCGCGATCGCTCGATCGCCGCGTCGAAGCGGCCCAACACCGTCAGCGCCAGTGCGCAGCCGCTCACATCAGTGTTGCTCAATAGAGCAACGCCGCCAGCCCGGGGTATTCGCGCTTCACGATTGTTCAGTCGACGAGCCGGGGCAGCACTTCGCGAGTGACGCGCTCGAGCTGGCCGAACTGGTCCCAGCCGGTCATGCGCAATGTCACTTCGTCGAAGCCCATTTCTTTATAGACCCGCAGGTGCTCTACGCATTCATCCGGTGAGCCGGTGGCGGTCCACCCGGCGACGAATTCACGCGGGTAGTCCATCGTGTAGTAGGTATCGAGAAAGCGCTTGGATTCGTCGATGGCCGCCTGGCGGTCCTCGTTGACGTTGATGTTGTGGTACAGATGGGTCTCGATCGACTTCGGGTCGCGACCCGCTTCCGCCGCCAGCCGCCTCAGCTCCTGCATCCGCCATCCGACCTCGGCCGGATCGTGCATCGACGTCTCCCACCCATCGGCGTGATTGACGACGCGCCGGAGCGTACGGCGCACCACGTCCTGGTTGCCGGGCGGTGGATTGTTGGCGATCCAGATTGGCGGACGCGGTTGTGCCGCGGGCTTGGGATCGATGCTGATGCTTTCACACCGATAGTGCTTACCCTGGTACGTCACCCTGTCCTGGGTCCACAGCAGCTTCACCAGCTCGATCCATTCGAGCATGCGCTGCACGCGGTCGCGCGCCTGGAGGCCGTAGAGCTCGCCTTCGATGCGGCCGCCTTCCTGCGGCACAATGCCGGTACACACCACGAGTACCGTCCGGCCAGCCGCCAGCAAATCGAGGCTGGCCCATTGGTACGCGAGCAGCACCGGGTCGCGCAGCGGGAAACTGGCCATGCACGCTGGGCCGAGCCGGACCCGCGTCGTCCGCGCGGCGATGCCCGACAGGAGCGTCAGGGACTCCATGCGTGGTTTGCCGAGCAGCGAATCGCCGACCCAGACGGACTGAAACACGTCGGATTCGTCGGCGGTTTGCGCCATCTGCAGCATCTGGTCCGGCGTCGTCACCCCGAACAGGACGCCGCGGTTCGGCAAGGTCAGTCCAAAGCGCATCAATGCTCTCCAGGGTTGGTGCTCTGCGGGACAGGGTAGCAATCGTGCACTGCGCCATGATGGACAGATCAGGGATTCGGCCCGGCCGCGATGGTTGCGCAGCAGTCACGCTCCACGACGGAACCGCGTACGCAACCTGGGGTGGGCTTACACCGCGGGCACGCCGGCGAGCACCTCGAGGCCTAGCTCGGGGTGGTCGACGAAGGCTTCCTGGAGCGATCGGGTCGCCGTTGTCCAGTCCGCATCCGCGGGCAACACGACGCCCCCCGAGCGCAGCCGATAGGCAGCCGGATCGTCGACCGCTGGCGGCAGCGTGCCGCGATCTCGGAGCGCGACGGCGGCGCCGATCAGCCGCCGACGCGTGCGAATGATCATCGCGTCGCTGCTGCCCAGCCGCTCCTGCGTACGATCGTAGATCGGGCCCATGGTCTCGGTGACCGCGTGGTCCTCGAGCGACACCGAGGGAATCCCGGTGTAGCTCTGCAGCGAGCGCTGCTTCTGGCGGTCGATCATGTAGTCGTTGCGGGCATCCGCCTCGAACCGGAAGCGGCCGTACCAGTCGGTTGAATCAGGGCGCAGTGGCGCGTCGACGAGGTTGTCGCCGGCTCCGCCGCGGCGACGCCCCTGGGTCCCCAGCTTGGACATGCTCAATCCGAAGCAATGGTCGTCGTCGATCGGCACCCACGCCCGCACCGCGACCTTCAGGCCCAGCACGCCCGCGGCGACCATCGTGTAGAACGGGAACAGGAAGTGGGCGACACGCCAGTAGGTGTTGCCAGGGTTCGCGGGGCGGTAGGTGCCATACGTCACCCCGCCGTCGATGTCCAGCACTTTGAACCGCGGCGCGCGGTCGCTCAGCGCGTATTTGGCCCAGGAATCGGCCGGCACGGAATCGGCCGAGATCGCCCCCTGGTGCAGGAAGCCGACGTGGGCGGTATCGATGTCGCCTTCAAGAGCCTGCATCCAGTTGCACTCGCGCTGGAAGATGCCGATGCCGGACTGCGACTCGTCGAGCATGTTGCCTTCGAGGTCAGGCAGCGGCGGCAGCTCGGTTTCGGCGCGCGGGCCCATGTAGACCCAGACGATGCCGCCCCGCTCACTAGTCGGGTAGGCGACGGCCTTGACTTTGGATTTGAAGTCGGACTCGGCCGGCTCGTTGGGCATGTCGATGCAGCGGCCGGTGACGTCGAACTTCCAGCCGTGGTAGACGCATCTGAGGCCGGCCTCCTCGTTCCTGCCGAAGAACAGGCTCGCGCCGCGGTGCGGGCAGTTGTTCTGGATCAACCCGACCTTACCGTTGGTATCGCGGAAGGCGATCAGCTGCTCGCCGAGGAGCATGATGCGACGCGGGTCGCTGTCGGGCTCGGGCACCTCGCGCGAGAGGAGCCCGGGCAGCCAGTACTGACGCATGAGCGTGCCCATCGGCGTGCCAGGGCCAACGCGACAGAGCAGCTCATTTTCTTCGGTCGACAACATCAGCGAATAATGTTACCCCATGACCACAAGCACTCCGACCAGCGAGCTTCACGAGGACTGGTTTGACGAACGCTGGGTCGCCCACTGGATCGACCGCCAGCGCGCTCGCGAGCCGCAGCGCAACCGACAGTTTGGCCTGCTGCGCGCGATGCTGCCGTTCGGGGTCGACACCGAGTTCACATATCTGAACGTCGGCTCTGGCCCGGGGACGTTCGACGAGCTCGTCCTGCAGCGCTATCCGCGCGCCCGCTCCATCCTGGTCGACGTCTCGCCGCTGATGCTCGAACGCGCGCGCGAGCGGTTGCGCCGCTTCGCGGACCGCACCAGCTACATTCAGGCTGACTTCAGCACGCGCGACTGGACCTCCGCGCTGGACGACACACACGTTCACGCGGTCGTCTCGTGCATCGCGATTCACAACCTCCGCGAGCCGGCGCTCATCCGCGCGCTGTACGCTGATCTTTATGGTCTGCTTGTCGACGGCGGACTGTTCCTGAACCTGGACTACGTGCGCATGCCGGCGGCGGAGTTGCAGGCGATGGCCAGGTGGGCGGGCGCCGATCCGGAGGGCGGCTTCATGCCCGGTGGTGGAGGATCGGGGATGCCCGGTACGGCCGACGAGCAGGTCGGTTGGGTGCGTGAAGCCGGTTTCATCGCGGCGGACTGCTTTTACAAAGAATTCCGTCTGGCCCTGTTTGGCGGATGCAAGGGCGCGCTGCGCGTGCCGGAAGCGAGGTGAGGTGTGGATCGAGCAAGAGGTGTGGATCGAGCAAACGGAAGCGGTGAACCGGCGCTCGCCGGCGTGCGTGTCATCGACCTGACGCAATTCGAAGCCGGCACGTCGTGTACCGAGACGCTGGCCTGGCTTGGCGCGGATGTCATCAAGGTCGAGCCGCCGGAGCGCGGCGACCAGGGGCGGCGCCTGTCGACAGATCGCGAAGGAGTGGACTCTTATTACTTTCTCCTGCTCAACGCCAACAAACGAAGTGTCACCTGCGATCTGAAGGACGAGCGCGGCAAAGCGCTGGTGCGCGCGTTGATCAAGCACGGCGACGTCTTCGTCGAGAACTTCGCTCCGGGCGCGATCGAGCGGCTCGGCTTCGGTTACGACCAGGTAGCCCAGATCAATCCGAGCATCATCTACACCCAGATCAAGGGTTTTGCCAGCGACGGCCCGTATCGGAATTTTCTGTCGTTCGACATGATCGCGCAGGCCGCCGGCGGAGCGTACAGCATCACCGGCGAACACGATGGTCCGCCGCTCAAGCCGGGGCCGAATATCGGCGACACCGGCACCGGCCTCCACGCGGCGATCGGCATTCTGGCGGCACTCTTTCAACGGCAGCGGACCGGTCAGGGACAGCGGATCGAGGTGGCGATGCAGGAAGCCGTCATCAACTACACGCGCGTGGCATATATGCGGCCAGCGGACCTCGGACCGGCGCCCCGCCGAGGTGACGGCGCCGCTCGCGACTCCGGCACCAGCGGCTTGTTTCGCTGCCAGGGCGACGGTCCCAATGACTACTGCTATATCCACGCGACACGCGGCGACAATCACCACTGGCAGCGACTCATCGACGCCATGGGCTCCGCCGAGCTTGCGCGCGATCCGCGGTTTGCCACCAGCGCGGAGCGTGCCGCCCACGGAGCGGAGCTTCGCGCCATCATCGAGGCTTGGACTCGGAAGAAGGACAAGGAGGAAGTGATGGAGCTTCTCGGTCACGCTGGCGTGCCCGCGGGGGCCGTGTACGACACCGCAGAGCTTGCCAACGACCCGTTTCTCCGCAAGCGCGGCATGTTTGCCACGGTGCAGCATCCGCAACGCGGCGATTTCACGATGCCAGGCTGGCCAGTCAAGATGTCGAGCTCGCACGTGCCGCTGCGTGCCGCGCCACTGCTCGGTCAGGACAACGCCAGCGTGTTCGCCGAGCTCGCCGGCTGCAATGCGGGCGAGCTGCGCGAATTGCAGGCGGCACGCGTGATCTGACCTGCCGGCTGGGGCCTGGCGTGGTCCTCACGCGCGCGGCACGTGATGATCGATCGGGCACATGTCTCGCTGGTGGCTGGACGTGATGGCGATGGTGTAGCTGCCTGGTTTGTGCGCGTCCGGCGTTCGCTCACCTGACTCGCACAGTGTCGAAAGACATTCTTCTCTTGGAAGAGAAGCAGAACGTGGACAGTGTCGTGTTGCTGGTCGTCTAGCCGACGGTCTCCAGGTCCAGGACGCTGCGGGCGACCTCGCCGCGTTTGAGGACTTCGAAGGCTTCGTTCACGTCGGCCAGCTCGAAGCGTCGGGTGATGAGCTCGTCCAGTTTGAGCTTGCCATCGCGATACAGCCCCAGCAGCCGCGGGAAGTCGATGTGCGGCCGCGCGCTCCCGTACATCGAGGCGATGATCGTCTTCTCCTGCATCAGCGCTCGGGCGTCAATGGTGACGGGCGTATTGAGTGGAGCGTGTCCGACCCACGTCGTGACGCCGCGGCGGCGGGTACACAGCACGCTTTGCAGGAACGGCTCGGGCACCAGGCCGATTGCCTCGAACGCGTAGTGGACCCCCAGCCCGTGGGTCAGATCGAGAATCTGCTGCACCGGGTCGCCGCGCGAGGCATTGACCAGGTGCGTGGCGCCGAAGTTGCGGCTCATGTCCAGCTTGTTGTCGAGCATGTCGACGGCGATGATCATGTCCGCGCCGGCGATAGCGCAGCCCTGGATCACGTTCAGGCCGACGCCGCCGCAACCGAAGACCGCGCAGGTGGCGCCCGGGCGCACCTGTGCGGTGTTGATCGCCGCGCCAACACCGGTCATGACCCCGCAGCCGAGCAGGGCCGCCTGAGCGAACGGAATGTCGGCGTCGATCAACACCGCGGCAATCTCGGGCACGAGCGCGTAGCCGGCAAAGGTGCCAAGGCCCGCCGCGGCGCCCAGCGTGCTGCCCGATCCAGCAAGCCTGGGCCGGCTCGCGGCCACCGGCGACGCCGTGCACAGCACCGGGAAGCCGCGCTGGCACATCTCGCAGATCCCGCAACTGGTGCGCCACGCCAGGATGACGTGGTCGCCGGCCTTGAGTCGGGTGACCCCGTCGCCGACGGATTGCACCACGCCCGCCCCCTCGTGCCCGAGGATCGCCGGGAACAGCGCGTCACCCCACTCGCCTTTGAGGATATGCCAGTCGGAGTGGCACACGCCGCTGGCCATGAGCTTGACCAGCACCTCGCGGGGTCCGGGTGTGGCCACGTCGACGTCTTCGATCTTCAGCGGCGCATTGGCCGCATACGCAACCGCGGCTTTCATCTACCGGGCCGCCGCGATGGCGTCATTGTATTCCTGCTTGATCCTGGTGCCGACGGCATCCTGCCAGGTCTTGACCAGCTGGTCGTAGTTGCTCATCGGGTCGCGGCCAAGAACGATGTTGTTCACACCGTCCGTGAAAGCCTGTTCAGCCTGCTTGCCGGCGGAAGATGCGCCGGTGGGCGAGTAGTAGCCGAGCGTGACGTCCGCCACCGCAATCTTCGTGTCGACGAGTTTTTGCTCGATCATGTTGACGTGCTGAGCATAGTTCGGGATGCCCGCGTAGTAGGTGGCGTAGGGCCGGTCGGACATGTACTGCCAGGGCACGTACTGCGAGCGCGACTTGCCGTCCGATGTCAGCGTCGGGTTGCCGTCCGGGCCGATCGTGTAGTCCGCGGGCGACAAGCCGTACGTGATGAGCAGGTCCTCCTGTGTTCCGAACGGCTTGGCGAGATAATCGACGATGCGCAGTAGCTCCTGCACACGGTCGGAGCTGGCCTTCTTCATCACGTTTGTCGAGATGTAGCCGCCGGTGATGTAGCTCTGGACCTTTGTATTCGCGTCAGCACTGAACGGGAGGATGATGTCGAAATTCGTGGGCGGGTTCTGGTTCAGACCGCGCAGCCAGAAGTCGTTCCACGAGTTGCCGAAGCCTTCGACGCAGGTAGCAAACTTCTTGCCGACGAAGTTCGCACGCGCGTCGTTGCTGCTCGGCGCGTCGGGCCAGATGACGCCACCGGCCCACATATCGCGCAGGTAGCCGACGGCCGCTTTGTACTGGTCGGTCTCACGATCGCGGATGACCTTGCCCGAGGAGTCCATGCCCCACACGTTCGGCGCGCCAAACATCATGGCGTAACCGATGATGCCCATGTTCGGGGCGCCGATGCCGTTGACGACCGCGCCGAGGCCCCAGACGCCATTGTTCGGATCGTTGAGCTCGGTGACGATCTTCTTCCAGTCATCGGCGTTCTGGGGCGCCGTATCCGCGCCCACCCTGGCGTTCCACATGTCGGTGTTCTTGAAGAAGTAGCTCAGCCCGGGCAAATAGCGGTGGATAGGCCAGCTGTACAGTGCGCCGTCGATGACACACGCCGAGTTGCTCCACGCGTAGCTGGGGATCGCGGCCAGGTTCGGATAATCTTTGACCGCGTCGCCGGCAAGGTACTGCGTCAGGTCCTGGCACTGCGACTTGACGAACTCGGCGGTGCCTGGCGGCACGAATGCGCCGGTGATGCCCGCGAAGAGGTGAATGATGTCCGGAATGTCGCCGCCGGCCATCATGGTGGCCATCCGCAGCGGGTAGTCCGGCCCTGACACCTGGGTCATCTGGACGTTAGCATTCAGCGCCTTGTTGACCGCCTGCCACGTGGGATTGCTGTCGTAGGGCGTGGGCGGCGGATAGTAGTCGACCATGAACGCGTTGACGGTGCCGCCCGTGCCGGGTGCCGGCTTGTTCCACGACACCGGCGGGTTCTTCGGGTAGTTGTTCCACGCCAGCGTGACGCGCGGGTCGTGGGCGTCAAAATCGGGCGGCGCGGCGAGGTTGGGCGCAATGTAGCTCGGCAGGGCGGCGCTGCTTTTGCCGGAGGCCGCGGCGCCAACCACCGTCGGTGCGGCGGCCGTGGCTGGAGTAGCTGCCGCCGCCGGCGCGGAGGTGGGCGCCGCCGCGGGCGTTGGCGCCGGCGCGCTCGTGGGTGGGCCGCTCGGGGTGGTGGCCGCGGCGCCACACGCCGCCAGGAGGAAGCCTGCTCCAGTTCCAACGCTGATCTGAATGAATGCGCGCCTGTTGACGCTCCCCGCGCGGTTCTGCATCCTTGACTACCTCGTCGACCTCAGTGTCTCTGTCAACGTGGTGTGCCACTCTCGACGCCATGTCGCCGGCAAAGTCGGCCGGGGCGTCGCGCGGCTCAGGTCTCTTCGGGGGAGTCGTCTTGCGGCTTGCGCAGCTGCTTGAGGAAGTCTTCCAATTCGCGGACCACGTCGGCCCCGCCGGGCAGGTCGGCGCCGCCCGTCCCCTCCGCTGAGGGTGGCTGCTGGGCAGGCGGCTCAGGCTCCTCCTGGACGGATTCCGCCAGTTTGTCAATCTCCGCGCGCAGCTCCGGCTGATTGGCGAGCAGCTGGTCAACCTGCTCGTTATATGACCGTACGCCCCGCTCCAGATCGGCCAGCGGCAGCCGCATGCCGTACACGTCGCCGATGGCACGCAACAACTCGAGCGACGTCCTTGGATTGGCGGAGTTGCCGAGGTAATTGGGTGTGGACGCCGTCACGCTCAGCGCGGCAATGCCGCGCTCGCGAGCACCGACGGACAGAATCGTGGCGATACCCGTCGGGCCCTCGTACGCGTTGCGTCGGATGCCGCGTCCCCGCAAGGCCAACCGCCAGGCTTCGGTGGTCGCCCAGCCGCGCAGCGGCACTCTGGCACGATGGTGGGTGGGAGCCAGCACGGCGCCGATCGTCAGCAGCGCTTCGACGCCGACCTGTTGGAAAACGTCGAGCAGCACTCGGGTGAACGTCCGCCAGCGCAGGTTCGGCTCTGGCGCGATGAACAGCACCAGGTCGTGTTCGACCTCGTCATCCAGGCGTGCGGCGTGCCAGCGGCCCTGCCGCCAGCGGACCGTGCGGTCGCCGGCGCCGCGCATGACCACCCGCGGGCGGGTGTCGGTGAAGTTGTAGAACAACTCTGGATCGAGCTCCGCGACGCGCGGGGCCGCGAGCTGGTCCACCAGGTAGCGGAGCGCATTGGTAGCCGCCCAGCTGGCGTCGATCCAGCCGCCGAAGGCGATCAGCGCGTACGGTCGCCTCAGGCCCAGCCCCCCGAGCTCCTCGAGCGGCCGAACGTACTCGTCGAGATCGCTCACATCTGGAGTATAGGTCCCGCGCGCGATCCGCCCGCGCGGTCCGGCGCGGCGGTGAGCGTGGGCCCGCAATTGACGTGAGGCGATAGAGTAGCGGTGGGTGAAGCTCCGGTTTGGGCTGCTGGGCAGCGTGCTGCCGATCGAGCGCGCGGCGGTCAGACCGGAGCTTGTGGCGGGGGTGACGCTGGCGGCGCTCGCCATTCCCGAGACACTGGGCTACGCGTCGATCGCGGGCATGCCGGCGGTGACCGGCCTGTACACCATGCTCGTGCCGATGGTCGTCTTCGCGCTGGTCGGCTCCTCGCGCCACCTGGTGGTGGGCGCCGATTCGGCCACGGCGGCCATCCTGGCGGCGGGTCTCGTCGGACTCGCGCCGCCCGGGTCGCCGGCGTACGTCTCGCTGGCGGGTCTGGCGGCGTTGATGACCGCGGTCTGGCTGCTTCTGGCGCGCTCGATCGGGCTGGCCTTTCTGGCCGACTTCCTGTCCCGCTCGGTGCTCATCGGCTTCCTGACCGGAGTCGGCGTCCAGGTCGCCGCAAGCCAGCTCCCGGCCATGCTGGGTGTGACGGCCAACGGCACGGGCACGCTCGAAAAACTCTACAGCGCGCTGTCACACCTGCCCGAAACCAGCCTGCCGACGCTGGCGGTCGCGCTGTGCGTGCTCGGCGTCATCGTCGGCCTGCAGCGACTCGACAGACAGATTCCGGGCTCGCTCATCGCCGTCGTCGCCGCGATCGCGGTCAGCGCCGTGTTCGACTTGCAAGCCTTCGGCGTGGCGAGGTTGGGTCGGGTGCCCGGCGGCCTGCCGGAGCTCGGTCTGCCAGACGCAAGCTGGACGTCAATCCGGCCATTGCTGCCGACGACGATTTCCATGTTCGTGGTCATTCTGGCGCAGAGCGCCGCCACATCGCGCGCCTATGCCGCCAGATATGACGAGCTTCTCTCCGAGAATAGCGACCTGGTGGGTCTGGCACTCGCCAATGTCGGCACGGGCCTGACCGGGTCCTTTGTGGTCAACGGCAGTCCAACCAAAACCGAGATCGTGGACAGCGCCGGTGGACGCACCCAGCTGGCTCAGCTCGCGTGCAGCGTCGTCGTCGTCTGCGTGCTGCTGTTTCTGACAGGTCCGCTTGCCTTTCTGCCCGACGCCGCTCTGGCCGCGATCGTATTTCTCATCGGTCTGGGACTGGTCGACCTCGCGGGCATGCGGCGCATTCTGGAGGCCCGCCCTCGGGAATTCTGGGTCGCGCTGCTGACGGCGGCGGTGGTGGTCGTCGTCGGCGTGGAACAGGGCATCATCGTGGCCATGGCCGCGTCGCTGATCAGTCACACGCGGCGCGGTTACAGTCCACACAACAGTGTGCTGGTGCCGCGGCCGGATGGTTCCTGGCAGGCGATTCCGGTCACCGCCGGCGCCCAGGCGGCGCCGGGCGTGGTGATGTACCGCTTCACCCACAGCCTGTACTACGCCAATTCTCAAAAGTTTTTCGACGAAGTGCTCGATCTCACCCGACCGGGTGGAGCGGCTGTCAGGTGCCTGTGCGTGGACTGTACGGCCATCGACGATGTGGACTTCACCGGTGGCGCGATGCTCCGCCAGGTGGCAATCGAGCTCCGAGGTCGAGTGGTGCGGCTGTTGTTTGCGAACGTGTCCGAGCATGTGCGTCAAGAGCTCGATCGCTCGGGCGTCACCGGCGTCGTCGGCAACAACGCGTATCTGAGCGACCTGACAGAGGCGAGCAAAGCCTGTGACGATGCTCAGCGTTGAAGCGGGCCGCGCGTTCGGGGGGCATGCTTTGTCAATTAGCATAGGCGCCAATGGATACCAAATTTTTCGCGCTGCCTGGTCGCGCACAGCGGCGCGACTTTTTGCGCATGGCGTTGGGCGCGAGCGCCGTCTTGCTGATCGAAGCCTGTGGACCCTCGCCGTCGAGCGGCGGACCGGTGCCGACGGCGGCCGCGCCGGGACCGGTCAACGCTGCCCCGACGACGAGCAAACCCGCCGCGGCCACGCAGCCGACCCAACCCGCCGCGGCGGCCGCCCAGGGCCAGGCCCAACGCGGCGGCACGTTACGCGTCGGCCTCGACGTCGACGCCGATACGCTCGACCCGCGCCTGACCAAGAACACTTCGGGCTACCGCATCAAAGAACTGGCTTTCAACGGCCTGGTAGCGATCAATCCCGACTATTCGCCCGTGGCCGACCTGGCCGAAAAGTGGGACAACCCTGACGACAAGACCTGGGTCTTTCACCTCCGCCAGGGCGTCAAGTTCCATGACGGCTCGCCTCTGACGGCCAATGACGTCAAATACACATACGAGTCGGTCATCGACCCTTCCCTCAACTCGCCGCTGCGCTCGTTCTATCTGAGCGTCGACAAGGTCGACGCCACCGACCCCAACACCGTCACATTCACACTCAAAGACACCTTCGCTCCGTTCCTTTCCTACATGGACCTGGGCATCGTCCCGCAGGCGTCCGGCACGAAACCCGACTTCGGCACCAGACCAGTTGGCACCGGACCCTTCAAAGTCGATACCTGGAACACGGGCGACAGCATCGACCTGTCGGCGTTCGACGGCTTTTACGCCGGCCGCGCCAACCTCGACAGAGTTCGCGTGAAAGTCGTACCCGACAACTCCGCGCGCGTCGTCGCCCTGGAGAGTGGCGACGTGGACTTCGTCCAGTCGCCGCTCTCGCCTCAGGATGTTTCGCGCGAGCAATCGGCTGCTAAGCTGAAAGTCGATCGGACGCCGGCCGCGGGGTACACGTACGTCAATCTGAACACCGCCGATCCCATTTTGAGCGACAAGATGGTCCGCCAGGCGCTTTCGCACCTGGTCAACAAACAGCAGATTATCGACACCATCTACAAAGGCATCGGTCAGCCGGCGAACGGACCCATCGTGCCCGGCATGTGGGCGTATTCGGCAGACGTCCCCTCCTACGACTACAGCCCGGATAAAGCCAGGCAGTTACTGGACGAC
>JAFAOS010000325.1 GCA_019247515.1 Chloroflexota bacterium
CTGCAGAACTGGCAGCCCGGGATGAGGACTCCGTCATCTGGCGGAGTCCTGTCTGCCGGCGCACAGCCGTTGGGCGACCACCGCCGCGCCGCCCTGATTGGTACCCTCGGGCGAAAAGACGAGGTCGCCGGTCACATAGCAGGTGGGCCGGACGTCGACCTTCGCCGGTGACATTTCGGCCAGTGTAGGCGCTTTGGCGGCGGGCGACGAACTGCGCGGAGCGTCCGCTCATGAGCAACAGAAGCAATGTCCCGATTGCCACTACAACCGTGAGTGACAAGTGGGACATGTCGCGCTGAGGTGGTCATCTGCGCAGCCGCAAACCGTCATTCAGCTGGATGTCGGCGACCTTGTAACTGAACTCCAGTTAAGGCCGCAGTTGTGGCAGTACGAACGGAGCCCCCGCCCCACGCTCACGGTGCGACGGATGCCACAACGTGGACATGCATGCTGCTGGATGGTTCCACAATGCATAGTTGAGTCTTCCTTCTCAGTTGTGAATGCCGGGATAAAAGTGGGACAGCCGGGTGGGTTAAGTCGGGGTAAAAGTGGTACAGCGGAGCCAGCGCCGGACTGACTGGAATGAATTTGATGTGAATGATAAACAGCGAGCGAAGCGAGCGCGTCGCCGTAGGGCTGGGGGGATGTGGTAAACCCGCAGGGTTTTCCAAGCCGTGCGAGAGCACGGCGGCATGTCCCCAGCCGGTCTCCGGTTTCGCGCGCTGTGGGTAACTCAGCTGGCGTCTTCTGGTGTCGCGACCTCCTTGTGGTGGGCGTCAGGTGAAGCGGCGCGTCGAGCAATTCGACGCCAGCTGGCAGGCGCTTGCCGACGTAGAAGCTCCTGGTGCGCTGGCGGTAGTCCCAATAGAAGCCGTACTGTGAGAATGTGGGCTACCGGTAGCGGTGAGCATGACCCATAATCCGTACTGGCTCTCGGCTCTTGCTGGGAATGCCCTGTATCTGGATTTGTCTGCTCGCCGCGACCGGCGGCTGATCGACCGGCTCGCTCAGGGCACGGGCAATCGTCGTCTTGCTACGGCCCAGTTCGGCCGCGATCGCGCGCAGGCTCTTGCCGCGCTTGCAGCAGCAGGTGGATAGCACTGCGTTCCATGCGTCGTAACACCCTTCTCCCAGCTCCTCGGCTGGGCCACGGTAGCGTCACGACCCTGACTCCTGCCCCGTACCAGTTTTATCTCGACGTCTGTCCCATTTTTAAGACGGCGCGCGCACCTGTTTGGTCTGGACCGTTGCCTGATTGGACTCCACGAACGCAGGCCCTCGTCCGGCTACAACCGGGTGAGCCCAGCGTTAATTCCCCACACTCACCGAGCCTTACGGCCCGACTCTCACCACTTCCAATGCCAATTCCGCAGTGTCGACGTTGCCGGTCACTTTCGCCGAAATACACATTGCTAGAGCACGTGGCGGATTGGACGAGGGCAGCGTTCACTGCGGAGAGCCGCTCCCACGTGTCTGTCTGGATCAAGCCAGGTAGCCCGTAGTAGGCTGATGCACAAACGGTAGAGCGCGGACTTCGGGCGCGTAAGGAAGTAAACTGAGTCATGTTGAGGTGAACGATGGACTTCGACGTGGAATCGTGTAATTCCATTTCGGGCAGATCGGATGCGCAACGGAGCCGTCCTGGAGGAGCAGTGGATCGCTCACGGCCTCTGCTCCGTCCCCACCGCGGCCCTGGTCAGCGGACGCGTTCGAGGCCTCGCCTACAGTGCCGCAGAAAACTGGAAGATCGCAGACAGTGTGGCTAGCCGCATGATGTGCGATCCATCGTTCGCTAGCTGCTTCTCGCCTCACCAGGGGCCGCGTCGACTATGGCGCTGGCACTGCATGCCTTCCCCGCGGTGCGGGAGGCTTCAATTTCCACACGGCGGCATACATTGACGGATTGAGCGAAGCGGATGAAGACCGGTTCGGCGTCTGGCGGAACAAGCCGGACGAATGCCGCCTGAGCATCCGCCGCGCGCTGAGGACTTCGAAGCAGGAAGCCCGCCACGGCCGCCACGCTGAGCAGCGCCGGAAAGAGTGCTCAAGGTGCCCCAGGCGACGAGCATGGCCAGGTCCGCGAAGAACTTCGCCACATATCCGCCAACCGCCGAGCGCTGCAGCGCCGCCATTCCCTCGCGCACACGCCACGTGAAGCAAAAACGTTTGGCCCGGTCAGCGACGCGGGTGACTGGCGCCGGGCCCGCGTGACCGCCTCAACCAGGCGCAAACTCTCAACGCGGAGCCGGACCTGGTCTGGATGACGGTCTGAGCCGCCGCGACGGAAGTCGCTCCGCCGGAGTACGCGCAGCGCTGCGTATCCATGGACTACAGGCGGCGAGCAGGGCAAGGCCAAGCTCCGCGAGCGACGACGCTGAGAATCCCCATGCCAGTCAGCATCATGCTGGGACTTTCCTGGCTGCGGTCGCGCCAAGAGCGTTATCGACAAAGGCCAACGACCGGTCGATGATCTCTGGAACAGACGGTGCGTTCACCCAGACGTGCATCGCCCCTTCGACTTCCATATAGTCGACTTCGGCGCCAGCGGCGCGGAGCTTTGCGTAAAACGAACGACTCTGATCGACTGGCACCTGCTCGTCGGCGCTGCCATGCGCAAGCAGGATCGGCGGCAGGTCCGCTCGAACGTACGTGGCCGGCGACATGTCGGCCAGGCTCCAGTCACAGCTCTGCTGCATGACCTGGATTGGGTGCTCGGGCGTGCGCGGCGATTCCTGGGAGCTGCTCGCAGCGGCCCGAACGGCGGGACGCGTGAAGTCGGACGGTCCGTACCAATCGACGACGGCCTGGGTCTGTTCCGGTTGCTCGAAGTATTCGCCGGTGCGAGCGACGCCTTCCAGCCGCGTGCACACCGCGATCATCGCCGCCATGTGCCCCCCAGCCGATTCGCCCCACACCGCGACTCGCCGCGCATCCAGGTTGAAGCCAGCAGCATGCGCGCGCAACCAGCGGATCGCCGCCAGCAGGTCCAGCAGCATGCCCGGAAACGGCGCCTCTCGCGCCAGACGATAGTCGATCGCCGCGACGGCATAGCCGTGCTCGACCATTCTGTCATGCAGGCGATGCTTGAACAGGTTCGGAGGCAGCCGTCTGCGAGACCCCTGCATCCAGCCACCGCCATGCACCCAGACGACGAGCGGCTTTGGGCCTTCCCCCGTGCGGGGAATCCGCAGATCCAGAAACAGGGGCCGATAGCCTGGATCGCAGGAGTACACGATGTTTTCGACGACCAGCTCGCCCAGGGCGCCAGTGTGTGGGGCCGCATGCGGAAACGCGGCGGTACCCGCTGAGAGCGGTCCAGGCACCTGATTCGTAGACCCGTGGGTTTCGCTCATGCGTTCCCTCCCATTACCTGCTCGAGCTCGCTTCGAATCGCATCACCACCCTGGCTGCGCCAGTCCTGGACCACCTGGTCCCACGAGCTAACAGGCGCCCGCCCCCACAGAATATCCGTGGAACGGTCCAGCAGCATCTGTGTCAGGGGACCATTTTGCTTGCCATAGCTCGGGGACAGCGGGGTGTATGGCGTGGTGGGGTCGTCTACGGCTGTCGACAGGTGAGCAACCTCTTCGTCGTGCCACACCTGAGCGTAGTCCGGTGCTCCGGGGTGATACAGCGCATCGGGCGCGCGCATGACATACGTCCATTGCACCAGCGTATCGGCCTTACCCTGGTCGGTCAGTGTGGGATCCCCCTCGGAGCTGTACGTAAAGTCCGTCCCCTCTACCCCGAACATGTTGAGCAGGTACTCGGTGGTCCCGAACGGAGCCGCCAGGAAGTTGAGGACGCGCAGCAGCTCTTTGATGCGATCCGGGCTGGCTTTCTTGAAAAACACCGGCCCCACGCCGCTGTTGCCCGTGTAGTACACCGGCTGGCCGCCATCGAAGGCGAACGGGCGGATCGTCCGTAATTTGTACGACGGATCCACCTGGAACATGTCGTAATAGGCGATAAAGGCTGGAAAACCGTCGTACAGCGCGGCAAAGGTCCCATTCACGAACAGCGGCTTGGCCCCGTTCAGCGACGTGCTTGGGACGTCCGGGTAGACCATTCCGCCGGCGATCAGATCGCGCGTGTAGGCGACCGCCTCTTTGTATTCCTCCGTCTCGATGTCTCGTGTGAGATGACCATTTTCATACTTCCACACGTTTGGAGCCCGGAACATCTGGGCAAAGAACCCGAGCGGTCCACCGGTTGATGAACCTCCAAGCGCGTAGCGACCCGCGCTGGCGTTGGTCAACTGTGTGGCGACGCGCTTGAAGTCATCCGAGTTCTTGATCTGCGCGACACCCAGACCGTCGAGCATCTCCTGGTGGACGAACATGCCCAGCGCGAACACGCTGCCCTTCGGGTTGTGCACGCCATAAATGCCGTCGTTGTAGACGGTGAACGTCTTCGCGTTGGACGGCGGAAGATTGGCAAGGTTCGGATAATCCTTGACCGCGTCGCCGCTGAGATATGGCGTGAGATCCGCGCAGCTCGATTTCAGCCAGTCCGTCAGGTTGGCAAGATTGACGGACGGATGATAGTAGATGATGTCCGGCAGGTCGCCGCTGGACAAAATCGTGTTGAACTTCACGATGAAATCGGCAAACGGCACGGCATTGATGTTCAGCCTGGCACCAAGGCGCTTGTTGATTTCCTGCCAGGCCGGGTTGGATTCGAGCGCTGGTCCGGGCGGGTTGTACGTGACGGTGAACGCGTTGATGTCGCCACCCGTTCCAGGAGTATCTTTGACCGATTGGACCAGCTGATCCTTTGGCGGAAAATGGAAGAAGCCGGCGGAGACGCCCTCCGCGGTGGCAGGGAGGTCGGGCTTGGGTCCCTGGAAGGCGACGTACGTCGGCAGAGTGACACGGCCGCGTGCTCGAGTGGCTGCCACGGGAGGGCCGCCGGCGGTTGTCGTGGCCGACGCGTTGATGGCGCCTGGTGCCGAGGTCGGGGCGGGCGAACACGCCTCCAGAAGGAGCGGGAAGGCGACTGCGCCACCGGCGCTCAGGCGCAGGAAGCGGCGTCGCGCCATCTGTTCTCGAAAACCTTGCCTTGGTGCCATAGATTACCCTCGGACGTTCGCGCGTGGTGATCGAACGTGAGCTCGGACAGCTCACGCATCGCCGTCAGCCGATCAAGGATCGACGTCGAGTGGTTTGCTCGGCGTCACACAGCTGGCCCCAGGCTCGTTTGAGCACGGCGATATGACTACGGCTTTTCTCCGGAATAGTAGTAGATCATGCGCTTGGCCGTGCGCGTGCACGCGACTAGCCGAACTCGCCAAACTGGGCGGTCGCGACCGTGGCGCTCATCCCATAGCCTCCTCTGCCCGACTACCACAACGCGTCATGCTGCACCACTCGCGCGAGTTGTTGCGGGTCTGGTCATAGAAGGCACAGCTGCACGCATCACCGGGACACGCCTTCAAGCGGCGCCAGGTGTCATCGTCGCCACGGCATTGGTCGCCGAGATCGGTACCGACATGAGTCGGTTCCCATCGCGCAAGCATCCGACCTCATGGGCAGGCGTCTGTCGAGGCAACATGCAGAGCGCAGGCAAGCGGCCCGGCCGACGAACCGGCAAAGGGAACGTCTGGTTGCGAGCCATGCTCGCACTCATCTGGAGCAGACCCGACTTCATGGCACGGCGTTAGGGCCAGGAGCGATCCGACACTTGGAGGATCAGACGCGATCGAGCCTCACCGTCGCACGGGATAACGCAAATGGAGCACCCCGTCGCCCTGGATGACCAAATCGGGATCGTCGAGAATCAGGTGGCCGTTAGCGAGCGTCCCGAAGTACGGCTTCCCCCGGCCGAAGACGACCGGCACGATGTCGATCGCCACGTGGTCGATGAGCCCCAGCGACAGCGCCTGCCCGCCGACCTCACCCGCGCCCACGGCGATCTCCCCGTCGCCAGCCAACTCCTGTGCTCGCGCGATTCCCTCCTCCACCGAGGTGGCGAAGTGGTACGACGCCTCCGGGTGCCAGCCCGTCGGCCGCGGTCGGTGCGACACGACCACGACGGGGTTGCCCGCCGGAGGGTGACCCTCCCAACCGTTGGTCAGGTCGAACTGGTGCCGCCCGATGACCAGGACCTTCTGGCGGGACCACATGCCGCGCACATAGTCAGCCGAGGCGGCTGAGACCCGGAATGGCGCACCGTGAACATCGGGGTGGTCTTCGTCAACGAGAGGATGGTCGCCTTTGAAATACCAGTCGTGGAGCGGCCCTACCTGGTCGCGCTCATCGGCAATGTAGCCGTCCAGTGAGGTTACTGCGTGCACGTACGTGGTACCCATGCCTACTCCGCCTTCCGACAAGTCATCACCAGTCTCACCTGAACTGCACGACTGACAACCGCATTCCTGGCGTACCTGGCTGAACCGACGAGCTCGAGTGCGTCCGTTGCCGCCGATCGATCCGACACATCACGATCACCCGGGTGCTGGCCGTCGAATGCTGACGCCCGTCAGCAGTGTGCTTGGGGACTGGTGTTCCGCCGACTATACTGCACCAATTGGTGCAGTGTCTACTTCCACCCTCGACCGAACGTTCTTTGCCCTATCGGATCCGACCCGGCGGCGCATCCTGAAGCGGCTGGCTCGCGGCCCAGCCACCATCGGGGAGCTTGCCGAGCCTTTCGGCTTGACCCTCAATGGCATTAAGAAGCATGTGGCGATCCTCCAGGAGGTGGAGCTTGTCAGTACGACGAAGGTGGGACGTTCACGCGAATGCCAACTCGGCCGAGCTGACCTGAAGGACGTCACACGCTGGATCGACTCCTATCGCCAAGCGCTCGAAGCTCGGCTCGAAAGCTTCGGCGCGTACGTGGAAGCGCGTACAGCAAGGGACCAATGAC
>JAFAOS010000327.1 GCA_019247515.1 Chloroflexota bacterium
TGGCCATCGGCGCGCTCGCCACGGCCGGCGTCGGCGCCTCCGACGGCGCGCAGGTGGTCGAGGCCACGTCGCTCGGCGGCAGCGGCATCGACCTGCTGATCGAGCTCAACCCTCGCTGGCCGGCGGTGGTCACCGGCGTGTACAGCCCGCGGGTGGCCAGCGACCTGAAGCTGAGCCTCCTCGGCGTGTACCCGGCCGACCATGGCCTGCGAGTTGTCCGCCATCCCGGGCTGGAGGATGCCGCGACCGACGGCCGCTCACTGGCCGAACTCGACCGAGGCGGTCTGGCGTTCGATCACCTGACCCACGTGGTGCTGCCACCCGTGGTTGGCTACACGCCCACCGGCTCGTCGCATCAGCTGCGAGCGATCGTGGCGCGGTTGCGCGCGCCCGAGATCGGCTGCCCGTGGGACCTCGAGCAGACGCATCGCAGCCTGATCCCCTACGCGATCGAAGAGGCATACGAGGTGGTGGACGCGATCGAGTCGGAGGACGTGGGCGGGCTGGCCGACGAGCTGGGCGATCTCCTGTTGCAGGTGGCGCTGCACGCCGAGATTGCCGATCAATCGGACGAGTTCGAGTGGAACGACGTCGTGCGAGGACTCTCGGAGAAGCTGGTGCGGCGCCATCCACACGTCTTCGGCGAGGTGCAGGTGAGCGGCGCCTCGGAGGTAGTCCGCAACTGGGACCAGCTCAAAGCGGCCGAGCGCACGCATCTGCCGCGGCCGACGTCGGCGCTCGACGGCGTGGCGACGAGCCTGCCGCAGCTCAAACGCGCCGCCGAGCTGGCCAAACGAGCGAGCAAATCCGGCTTCGACTGGCCAACGCGCGCGGGCACGCTTGGCAAGGTCCGCGAGGAGCTGGACGAGCTGCTGGCCGTTCAGTCGCTCGACGAGCAACGCGAAGAGCTTGGCGACCTGCTGTATGTGCTGGCCAAGCTGGCCTCACAGGACGGCATCGATCCCGAGGAAGCCCTGCGGGCGGCGAACCGCAAATTCACGCTGCGTTTCGCCGCGCTGGAGGCGATCGCCCGCGAGCGAGGCTGGCAGACGCTCCACGATCAGCCGCTGGCAGCGCTCGAGGCCGCGTGGGCCGAAGCCAAAGTTCGTGTGGCGATGAAGAGTCGGGGAGGGGAGACTTGAACTCCCGACCTCGCGGTCCCGAACCGCGCGCGCTGCCAGACTGCGCCACTCCCCGAGGAATGACAGACTCGGCATTCTAGCGGGCGAGCAGGCGCGGCCGCACACCATCGGCTCTGGGAATGCCACGGCTACAATCGGCCAAAACGGGAGTGTGAGCGTACATGGGCAAGGGTTACTGGGTCGCGACGTATCGATCGATTTCGAATCCCGACGGAATGGCAAAGTATGCGGAGCTGGCGGGACCCGCCATCCAGGCGGGCGGCGGCAAGTTCCTGGCGCGCGGCAATCCGTCCAAGACGTTCGAGTCCGGGCTCATGCAGCGGGTGGTCATCATCGAATTCGACAGCGTCGACCAGGCCGTCAAGACGCACGACTCCGAGGCGTATCAGGCGGCGCTCAAGGCGCTCGGCAACAGCGCCGATCGCGACATCCGCATCGTGGAGGGCGCCGCCTGACGAGCACGCGCGCTCCCTCACCCGCGCTTCGCGCGACCTCTCCCATAGGGAGAGGTGGCATCCGCGAGCAATCAGTGCACCAGCACGAGAATCTGGCCCTGGTCCACGGCGTTTTCTAGCTCCGCCGCCTCGTCCACCGGGACACCGCTGCCGACCAGCGCGCCGGTGATTGCGCCGCGGCCGTTGCCCGCCAACCGAACGTCCTGAAAGAGGTTGCCACTGCCCAGGATTGCACCAAAGCCCGGCACGGTCGCCGACTCGAACCGACCGAGCCAGTCCACGAAGACGCCGAAGGGGCCACGGTCCACCGAGTCTTCGAGCGCGTCCGAGGCGCCTGTGTCGTGCTCGAGCATTCTGGCAGCCTTCGGTGAGCGGCACAGCACGCTGATCGTGTCAGCTTCGACACCGCTGGCTTCCAGCGCGCGGATGCCGTCGCGCGCCTCCTGATAGCTTCTGAACACGTGAGTAGTGGGGCCGGCCACGGTGCCGACAATATACCAACGCTCCCGCGCAGCACGGTCGCCAGCGTCAGTCTCGGCACGCTGCTCAACCCGCTGAACTCGTCGATGATCGCCGTCGCGCTGGTCAGCTTGAGCAGCTACTTCGGCGTCAGCTTGGCGACCGTCACCTGGCTGGTCACGTCCTTCTACATTGGCGGCGCCATCGGCTACCCGCTGATGGGCCAACTGGCGGATCGGTTCGGACCGCGGCGCATTTTTAACGTGGGCTTGCTCGTCGCGGCGGTGACCAGCGGCATCGCCCCGCTGGCGCCGTCGCTGCCAGCGCTGATCGGCATCCGATTCCTGCAGTCGATCGGCACCTCTTCGCCCTATCCGGCCGGCGTCGCCATCTTTCGGGCACGCCATGGCCAGGGGAGGGCGCCGGCCGGCGCGCTCGGCGCGGTGTCGATCGCCAATTCGGTCAGTTCGGCGCTAGGCCCGGTGCTCGGCGGGGCGCTGGTCGCGCTCGCCGGGTGGCCAGCGATCTTCGTCATCAACGTGCCCGTGGCGCTGGCGGCGATTGCGCTCGCGCTCCTGTGCTTGCCCGCGGACCGACTCACGACCAGTTCACGGACAACCAGAGCGTCCGACTCGAGCGCCTGGCAGCTGCTGAGAAACCCCGCGCTGGTGACCGTGTACGCCCAATTCGCGGCGGTGAACGTGGTGTTCTACGCCGTGTTCTACGGCCTGCCACTGTGGTTGGAGCAGACACGCAACTATCCACCCGACGTGACAGGCTTGCTGATCCTGCCCGTCGCCGGCATCGGCGTGGTGGCGACGCCCATCGCGGCTCGACTCATCGACAGGACCGGCCCACGCCCGTCGCTGATCGTCGGCTCGGTGCTGCTCCTGGCCGGATCGCTGCTGCTCCTGCTGTTCGACGCCGCGACACCGATCGCCGGGCTGCTGCTGGTCGGCGCCGTGCTGGGCGTGCCGAATGGCTTCAACAACCTGGGACTCCAGGCGGCCATGTACGAGGCGGCCTCGCCGCGGCAGATCGGCGCCGCGGCCGGCGCCCTGCAGACCTGTCGCTACCTCGGGGCGATCGCCGCAACGGCGGTCATCGGAGTGATTTTCGGCAGCCAGGCCACCAGCGACAGCCTGCACCTGCTGGCCCTCGTCATGGCGGCAGTCAGCGCGGGGCTGGTCATCGCCAGTCTGGCCGTCAATCGGCGATCATGAGTGACGTGGTTCAGACGCATACACAGGACCGATGGGCGTTTCCGCTGACACAACGCCTGGTCTCGATCCCTGGCGTGCGGCCCCTCGAGCTTCGAGTGATCGAGGTCGCCGAACTCGGCGAGCACATGCGGCGCATTCGACTGGGTGGCAATGGCCTGGAGGACTTCACCTATCAGCCGGGCCAGGACGTCATGCTCGTACTGAGTGGCGGCGAGCGGCCGCTCAGCCGGCGGTACACGATCCGCGGGTTCGACGTGGCCTCGAAGACGCTCGAGCTGAATATCGTCGCCCACGGCGTTCACGGCCCCGGCGCCAACTGGGCAGCCCAGACCCTGCCCGGCGACCGCATCAACGGCGTCGGGCCGCGGGGCAAGATTTTCGTGGACGCGGAGGCAGACTGGCACCTCTTCCTCGGCGATGAGAGCGCCGCGCCCGCCAGTCTGCACATGCTCGAATCGCTGCCCGCCGGCGTGCCGGGCCAGGCGTACCTCGAGGTGCCCTCGGCGGCCGACGAGCTGCCGACGACTGCCGAAGGGGTGACCTGGCTGTACCGCGGTGACGTGCCGGCGATCCGCAGCACGATGCTGGTGGACGCGATGACCGCCGCCGAGCTGCCCGAGGGCCGCGGCCACGTGTACATCGCCGGTGAAGTCCAGATCGTCAGCGCCGTGCTGCGCGCCGCGCTGGCGCGTGGCCTGGCGGCGGAACAGGTCTCACCCAAGGCGTACTGGGGCCGCGGCAAAGCCAACGAAAACAACGGCGAGCCGGGCGACCGACCCAGCGCCCAGGGCTAGCGCCTGAACGGGTGGCCGACGGCGGTCAGGAACATCACGCTTTTGCCGCTGGCGTGCGGCTCGAAGAAGCGGGTCACGTCGTCGTCGAAGAACGTGAGGCCGGTGGCGCCCAGCCCGAGACCGTAGGCGGCCAGGTAGAGCTGGCCGGCCTCGATGGCGGCCGAGAGCTGGGCGGCGCGGTAGCCACGGTTGTCCAGCACGTCCAGATTGACCAGCCAGTAGGCGTTGAAAGCGGCGTCACCCGCCAGCGGCTGGCCGAGATCCAGGTACGTGGCCATGGGGCGGTGGTCGCCAGGCTTGAGCAGCTCCAGCGTGCGGGTGTCTCGGGAGTACGCGTAGGCGCCCGGCTGCAGGTCGTCGACGGCGTTGACGATGAGGTAGAGATCACAGGCGACGAACGCATCGCAGTCGAAGGCGCAGGTAGCCCGGGCCAGCAGAGTCCGGAGCCCATCGAGCGTGATCGCCGCCTGGCTGAAGCGGCGGCTCGAGCCGCGGCGGAGGATGACCGCCTCGACCGGTTCGTCGGTGATGGGCCGGCGCGCCTCTCGACGGACAGGGAAGCGCGCGCGCCAACCCGCGGCCGCCGCGCCATCGGGCAGCGACGATGCGGCGTGCGCCGCGGTGATCTGCGGATAGGCAACCTGGTGGGCCGACAGCGGGCGCGTCGGCAGGTTCAGCGGGGGCGTCGGCGGTGAGTCGCGCGGAGGAGCGGCGTCTCGTCCGATGGCCACGAGGGCAATGGCCGCTTCCTGGTCCGGATCGACGTCCAGCAACTGGTTCACCGGTGAGTCCGCGAAGCCCACGATGAGCCGCGCGGGAAGGCCCTGACCGTCGGCTACTGACAGCAGGTTGGCCAGCAACGTCCCGGCGTCCCAGAAGGCGTGGCGATAGGCGCGCGCCTCGTATTTCCAGGCGTTGCGCCACCAGGTGCTCGTCAGCACCAGGGTAAGCGGCGCGCCGGCGACGCGCGGCTCCTGACCGCTGGCGTCGATCAAGACCTGGCGAAAGTCCCCGCGTCGCAACTGGCGTAGCGCGTTGTCGTGCGCTCCGTAGTGATACACGCCCGCCTCGAGCTCATCGAGGTCGCCCGCGACGCAATACACCTCGATGTGGAACAGGGCGCCCGTACACGCCGCTGCGCGAAAGGCCACTCCGTGCAGGACGCGCGTGACGCCGTTGCTGAAGTACGCCAGACGCGCCACGCTGTTCAGATCGATCTCACCCGTGGGCGGGCTCGAGACGTCGAAGGTCAGCGACAGTGGCATCGGCGCCAGACTGGTGTAGATCTTGAACGGCAGCGGCTGGTTCGGCCAGTCGAGCGTGCGGGTGCTGGAGCGCACGCTCGCCAGGGAGTGCCTGGTCGCGTCGTGGTAGTCGCGCAGCGAGCTCAGCGCGCCTCAAGCCTCGCGGTCGTGCAGGCGAGGGACGCGGTCGCGCTCGCCGGCCAGCGCCTGCCGCGGGTTGCCCGCCAGAATACCCGTCAGGTTGCGGAACGCCTCGCCGATGTGCATCCCCATGTCGTCGATCGAAAATTCGCGAATCTGCCGGTCGTGCGGCGAGCCGCGCATCTTCAGCAGCGTCATGCCTCGATGCATCTCACCGTAGAGCTCAACGTAGCGCAGCAGGATGATCGTATCCGCGATCGTCGAAATATGGCTGTCGGTCACCGACGGACTGCCCAGCAGCGCTGGACTGGTCGCGGTCAAGAGCGAGGCGATCTCACGCTCTTTGAGAAACGCGGTCAGGTCGATCGCGAATTCGCGAAAGCCGCGCGCAGTCGAGACCCGCTTCAGCGCCGAGAGGCTGTCCAACGCGACGCGGCTCGGCGCGAGCTCGTCGATGGAGCGCTTGATGTCGAGCAGGTGCTCTTCAAGAGGCTTCGCCTCGGGGTACACACAACTCACACGCAACAAGCCTTCGCGTTCCATCTGGGCGAAGTCACGCCGCCAGCCCATTGCGTTGCGGAACAACTGGTCGCGGGACTCCTCGTAACCCAGCAGCAGACAGCGCTCGCCCACCGAGGTTCCGCCGCCGATGAACTCGGTCGAGATCAGCGTCTTGCCTGCGCCGGTGGCGCCCGAAACGAGGGTGACCGAGTCGCGGAACAAACCTCCGCCGCACAGTTCGTCGAGGTCGGAATTGCCCGAGGTGACGCGGACGTACGAGGACTTCTGGGTCAGCTGGATCGCCGACAGCGGGCTCACGACGATGCCCGAGCTCGGCTGGACGATGAACGGGAACTCGCCTTTCTGGTGTGGGGCGCCGCGGAGCTTGAGGATTTCGAGCGTGCGGCGGCGCTTCTCGTCCTCGAGGGTGTTGCGCAGGACGATCACGTTGTCGACGACGAACTCTTCGAGTGCATATTCCTCGTCGGGGTGCTCGGAGGTCATCACGGACGTAACGCCCAGCCGTTTGAGCCCCGACAGCAGACGCAGAAGCTCGCCGCGGACTGCCCCGCGACGACCGACACGCCCCAGCGCCACGTTCAGGGGATCGACGGCGACGCGCCGCGCGCCCACGCCTTCGACGGCGTGTTCGATCCGCGCCAGCAATCCCTCGACGCCGGACGCACCCCGCTGGTCGATGGGGCTATGCCACGCCGACGCGTCGACGAACGCCCAGCGCTTCGCGGCCTCCCAGCTCGCAACGTCCCAGCCCAGCGACGCGACGTTCTGGCGAATATCGGCGGGTGACTCTGCCAACGTGACGAACACGCCGCTCTCGCCACTGGCGGCGCCCTCGGCCACGAACTGGGCGGCCAGAAGCGTCTTGCCTGAGCCGGCGGGCCCGCGGACGAGCGTGGCGCGCCCGCGCGGCAGACCGCCCATCGCGATCTGATCGAACCCGGGAATGCGGGTCGGCAGCTTGTCGATGCTCAAGCCTGCGCCTCGCGTCCCGGCGAACGCCGCGTGTAACGGTGTTTGACCCCGAGGGGAAAATACGCGGGGTCGCCCCGCGGCGCCAGCTCGATGCGCGGCATCTGGCGTTCGGGCGGGACGTAGTTGGCGAATTCGCTGTTGAGCCGCAGCAGGTGACGCAGGATCGACTCGCCGATGGCGCCGGCCTTGTCGGCGCCCGGCGCGACCTCAGAACCGAGCTCGACGACGATGGACAGGTAGGTATTGCGATCGTCGTCTTCGCGCGTCTGCATCACAAACTTGCCGGTCACCCACTGGTCAATGGGCGGCTGCTCGAGGCCGACGGTCACGTTTTCGGGATAGACGTTGGCGCCGAAGTACGAAATCGTGAAGTCGGCGCGACCAAAGACGAACGCGAACGGCATCGGCCGCACGCCGCGGTGGCCCAGATCGGCGTGCGGATCGAACCCGCGCCTCGCGAGAAAGTCCAGCATGGCGTCGAACGGGATCACGCCGCCCGAGTCGGCGATGTGGTAGCGGATCAGCGGGATGCCGTTGTCGCCCGTGAACAGGAGCGTGCCATCGATGGCCTCGAAAAACCTGCTCCTGGGGTCATATTGCACGAGCGTTGGCAGCCGAGATTCACCAAAGAGCTCGCGGGCTGCGTCGGGGTGCGCCGCAAGAAAGCGGCGGATCGCGACGCTGAGCGGGGTCTCGTTGCCAAGGACGCCCGCGTCGGCGGTCCCGTACAGGGAAACGGAATCAAAGCAGGGATCGGACGAGCCCATGCGCTGCCCGACGAGCGTGCGCCACTCCTCGGAGAAGACCTCGCCGGCCATGACCAGTTTGGGGTGGAACTTCGACCACTCCACGCCAGCGGCCAGGCCGGCATCGACGACGTCTTTCAGGAAAGGGGGATAGCCGAGCAGGACGGTTTGCTCGAATTCGGGCGCCAGGCGCTGGACGACGCGCAGGATCTCGGCGACGTTGTTGCCGGGGCTGACCACCACTAGCGGGTAACCGCGGGCCGCGAGATGGCGACAGCAGCCGGTGGTGAACATGCCGCCCACCCAGGTGCCGAGCGCGAAGCACACGACGGCGAGCGTGCGGCGCTCGTCGGCGCGGAAGCTGTCGTGGAAGGCCTGCTCGAAGCGACGGCTGATGGCAAGCTCGTCGGTGACGAAGCGGGGCCAGAACGTGGGCTGGCCGGTCGAGCCGGAGGAGACGGCTACGAAGTCATTGGCCTCGAGCCGGCCATGGCGGCACAGGTCGCCGAGCGGGAACCGCGAGTGGTAGTTGGCTTTGGAGACGAGCGGCAGGCGCGTGAAATCGTCGAACGTCTGGACCTGATCGGGATCGACGCCGTGCTCGGCGAGGAACAGCGCGTAGGCGGGCACGTCGCGCGCCACCTGGTGAAACAGCTCGAGTGCCTGCGACTGGGCGGCGTACGGATCGTCCGCGCCAGACAGAACGGCGTCCAGCGGCGTGGCGATGAACTCGGCGAGCACACTGGCAGCGTTCTGAGCGCGGGTTTCGACGGACAAACCTCAGCCCCTGCCCTCTCCCAGTGGGAGAGGGGGATCCAGATGGGCCGTGAACCAGCCCAGCAGGCGCTCGAGGAAGTCGGCGCGGTGGGATGGGGGCCCGACGCGCAGCATGGCGTGGGCGCCGCCGGGATAGCGGGCGAACTCGACCTCGCAGCCGGCCTGCTTGAGCGCGACGAACATCTGCTCGCCCTGGCCAATCGGGCAGCGATCGTCGGCTTCACCCTGCATGATCAGCGTCGGCGTGGTGGCGCGGTGGGCGAAGGTCGACGGGGAGTGGGCGGCGAAGGCTTCGCTGGCCTCGTGCGGCTTGCCGCCCCACTCGTAGGGTCCCCAGGCGTGCGAGATGTCGCTCGTGCCATACATCGACTCCAGGTCGAAGCACGGCGCGCCGCACACGGCGGCCTTGAAGCGCTGGGTGTGGCCGATGGTCCAAGCGGTCATGAACCCGCCGTAGCTGTAGCCCCAGATGCCGGTCCGCTCGCGGTCGGTAAACGGCTGCTCCAGCGCGGTGTCCAGGACGGCCATCAGATCGAGGAAGTCCTCGCCACCCCAGTCGCAGCGCACCATCTGCGCAAATTCGCGCCCGTACGAGCCCGAGCCACGCGGGTTCGAGAACACGACGACGAAGCCGTTGCTGGCGAGCATCTGCTGCATGTTGTTGAAGGCGTAGCCGTAGAAGCCATGGGGTCCACCGTGGACGTCCAGAACCACGGGATACGTGCGCGATGGGTCGAAGTCGGCGGGCTTCAGGAGCCAGGCTTCGACGCTCGCGCCGTCGCGCTCGACCTCGAAGCGCTCCCAGCGAGCGGGCGGCGCGGCCTGAAGGAGGTCGGCATTGTGGCGGGTAATGACGTGCCGCTGACCGGTCTGGCGGTCGTAGATGGCCACCTCGCCGACCGCGTCAAGACTCGAATGCGACTGGGCTACGAAGCGGTGGGTGGCGTCCAGGCTGAAGCCGACGCTGATCGACCGCGTCGCGAACTCGCGCGTGAGCTCGCTGCTCTCGACGTTGAAGCGGTAGTAGCAGCTCTCGCCGCCGCGCATGCCGTGAACCAGCACCTCGGCGTCGTTCAACCAGGCAGGCTGCGAGGGGGCGCTGACCAGTGGATACCCGGCTTCGGGCATGCAGGGAAGATCAGTTGTCAGACGCGTGACCGTGCGCGCGGCGACGTCGTAGAGGAAGAAATCGGCGCCCGCGGTGGGCTCGGTGTCGCCGTCGAACAGGATGCGGTCGCCAGACGGTGACCAGGACCAGACGCCCACGCCGCCACGCTCGGGCCCGACGTGGGTGACGTTGCCGCTCGCGACGTCGATCAGCGCGAGCTGTGAGAAGATGCCGTTGTCCCTGGTGAAGCGCGCCGCGATGGTGTGCCCGTCGGGTGACCACTGCGGGTACCACAGATCGCTTGGCTCGCTGGTGAGCCGGCGACGCTCGCCGGAGTCGACGTCGAGGACGAAGACCTGGCCGCGGACGTCGTTGAGCCAGCCGCGGTTGTCGTGCTTGTAGTCCAGCCGCCGCGTGACGCGCACCCTGGGGGCCCTGTCCTTCGGATGCGGCTGCTCGTCCGGATTGTCGGGGTCGAAGGCGGTGGTGTACGCGATGGACCTGCCGTCCGGCGACCAGGCCAGGCTGGTGATGGCCTGGCGGTGGCGAGTGAGCTCGCGGGGCTCGCCCGAGTGCGCCATCGGTAGCACGAAGATGGCGCTGTGGCCCTCGACGCGGTCCGACACGAAGGCCAGGTGGGCGTCGTCGGGCGACCAGCGCGCATCGCGGTTCCGCCCGCCGGAGCGGGTGAGCTGGTGGACGTCCGAGCCATCGATGGCCGAGACGTGGATCTGAGAAGTGGAACGATCGCGGTCACGATTAGCGCGGCTCAGGGTGTAGGCGACGCGCGTGCCGTCGTGAGAGAGCTGCGGCTCGCCGGCGGCGAGCGTCTCGTACACCAGCGCATCGGGTGTCAGACGTCTCATGCGAGGCCAATCATATTTCCCCAGAGGGGACCCATTCGGGAAGACGCCAACAGGGAGTCGGAGACATTCCCCAGAGGGGACCCACTCAGGGGAGACACCGGGTTCGCC
>JAFAOS010000329.1 GCA_019247515.1 Chloroflexota bacterium
GACGGCACGCCTGTGGGATGCAGCGACTGGCGAACCAACGCTCACATTGTCCGGGTTTAGCCGCGCGGTCGAGCGCCTTGCCTTCACTCCTGACGCAACACGCCTGGCGACAAGCAGCCTCGACGGGACGGTCGCAGTCTGGCGAACGGATACGGGCGAGGCGGTGTTGGCATTTCATCCGGACCGTGCAGGTCAAACTGCGCTGCCGGTCGACATCGCATTCAGTCCTGACGGCAGCCGACTCGCGACGGCTACACCTGCAGGCGATGTCTCCGAATGGGACATTTCGAGTAACTCGCCTCAGCTGGTGCGAAGCTGGGTTTCGTCTGCCACTGGAATCCTGGTGCGTTCGGTCACTTTCAGCCCGGACGGTGCTCGCATCGCGGCTACCACCGATACCGGCGCACAAATCTGGTGGAACGGCACCGGCGAGCCCTCGCTGAGCATCGTCGGACATGCAGTCCAGGTGTTGGGCACCGCGTTCGCTCCGGACGGTGCAACGGTCGCCACTGGCAGCGTCGACCAGACCGCGCGGCTGTGGGATGCGCGCACCGGTCGCGAGCTGCTGAGCCTTGCCGGACATCAGGCCCCCGTGGGCGCCGTCGCGTTCAGCCCAGATAGCCAGCATCTGGCCACGGCAGGCTGGGACGGCACGGCCAAAGTCTGGGATCTCGGACCAGCCCACGAATTGGTCACCGTCCCGACTTCGGGCGGGTTGGTCTCGTTTGCGCAGCGGGTTGGCGATGCACCTCAGGTGAGCCGGGTCGCGCTGACTCCGGATGGCAGCCGCTGGTTTGCGGGTTTCTGGGATGGCACGGCCAAACTTTGGGATTCCGGTTCCGGCCAGGTGCGGCTCAGCCTCGCGTTGGGGAACAGCCAGGTATGGGGCGTGGCCATCAGTCCGGATGGTTCTCGACTTGCGACCGGCAGTGACGACCGGAGCGTCCGCGTCCTGGACGCCACAAGTGGTGATGCTGTGTGGAGCAGCATCGCTCACTCCGGGCCGGTGCTGGCGGTTGCATTCAGCGCGGATGGGGCCCGGCTAGCCAGCGCCAGCGCAGACCACTCGGCGACGATCTGGGACGCCGCAACTGGGACTTCGCAGCTCACTCTGAGCGGCCAGAACGACCCCCTGAGCGATATCTCCTTCAGTCCAGATGGCGCCGAGGTGATCACCACCAGCACTGGAACTGACGACAACGTTCGTCTTTGGGACAGCCACTCTGGAGCGCTTTTGCGCACGTTCTACGGTCATAACGACGCGGTATGGAGCGGGGTCTTCAATTCCGACGGGACACGTGTTGCAACCGCAAGTCGCGACGGGACGGCGCGTGTCTGGAATGCACAGACCGGCGACCTGTTATTGACGGTGCGCGGCCACACCGGAACTCTGGTCAGTGCTGCATTCAGCCCCGACGGTCGGCGACTGGCATCAGGCAGCCGCGACGGTACGGTTCAACTCTGGGACACCACGAGCGGGCGCGACGTCCTCACGCTCCAGGCGGGGGATACCGGACTTGGCGTTGACAGCGTCGCGTTCACTCCAGACGGGCGCCAGCTCGTGGTACGAACCGATCGCGCCGTACAGACGTACGCATTGTCGGTCGACGATCTTATCGCCGTGGTGCAGAATCGCCTGACGCGGTGGTGGACTCCCGATGAGTGCCAGCAGTATCTCCACTCGGACCAGTGTCCCGAGAGGCCCGCGCCTGAGGTTGCGCGCGAGCGAGGAGCCTCGGCGGTGATTGGCGCACCCGAGCAGCAGCCAACGCCTGCGCCGCTCATCGTGGCACCGTCGATGCCGGCGCCGGGGCTCGCACCAGCAGCACCGCTGGTCGGAACTGTCAAGATCGTTTCTGTCATGTCGCGGACCGGTCTGACCAAAGCCATCACTGACCAGATCATCAATGCGTACCGAATGGCCCTGGAAGAACGCAATTATCAGCTTGGCAGTGCCACGCTCAGCCTGGAGGACCTCAGCGATACGAGCGCGAGCCTGGGGACGCTCGATGCGAATTCCGAAACGAGCATCGACAATGGCGCGATCAATGACCCGGACGCACTGGTGTATCTCGGCCCGTCGCTGTCGAATGCCGCGCGGGTGGCGATTCCCAATCTGTGCCGGGCGCAACTGCCGATCATCAGTGCGTTTGCGACCTATCCTGGCCTCACGAAGCAGACGGCGTTCAACCTGGCCGGGGAGCCGGATGTGTATTACCCGGGTTGCCCGCGCAACTTCGCCCGCGTCGTGCCTACCGACGATCAACAAGGTGTCGTCGGGGCCACTTTCGCCAGGCAGCTCGGGGTGCGCAACGTCTACGTTTTGCACGACGGCAGTGCCTACGGCCAGGGCATTGCCGCCGTTTTCGCCGCGAGTGCCAAGCAACTCGGACTGCAAGTCGCCGGCGGACCCGACGGCATGGACCCGTCCGCGGCCGATTATCACGATCTCGCCGAACGAGTCCGCAACGCTACCCCCGATCTCGTGTACTTCGGCGGCATTGACGCCAACCACGCTGGCAAACTCTGGCAGGATTTGCGCGCTGCGCTCGGCCCAGATATCAAACTGATGGGGGCCGACGGCATCAACGAGAACGCCTTCATCGATGCGGCTGGCTCGGCGGCCGAGGGAACCTATGCGACCTTCCCCGGCGTGCCCGCGCCAAAATTAACGAAGAAGGGCGCGGACTGGTACCAGCGCTACGTGCAGGAGTTCGGCGAGACACCACAGCCGTACGTTGCCTACGGTTACGAGGCAATGAGCGTGGCGCTGGATGCCATCGCACACGCTGGTAAAAAGGACCGCGCCGCCGTCCGCGACGCGATATTCGCTACCAGCAACTACGACGGCGTGCTCGGACCATGGTCTTTTACTCCGAGCGGCGATACCACCCTCACGACGATGATGGTGCGACAGGTGCGCAACGGCGCCTGGGACCCGAGCACAGTCCAGATCGTCAGCGCGCCCTGAACGAATCAGCGGCGTCTGGCAGGAGGAGCACACGGTGAAGCATCCATTTCGATTCGGTGGTGGCTTGTTCCGGGCGGAATCACACGCCGCATGGGCGGACGGCGCCCGCTGGCTCGAAGCGGCCGGCTACGATACGGCGCTGATCGGCGATCACTTCTCGTCGACCTTTTTCGCGCCGATTCCTGCGCTCCTGGCCGCAGCGTTGGCGACCACCAGTCTGCGCGTGGGTGCACCGTGTTTGCCAACGACTTCCGGCATCCAGCCACGCTGGCCAAGGAGCTGGTCACTGCCGATGTGCTGAGTGGCGGCCGGTTCGAATTTGGTTTCGGCGCAGGCTACCAGAAGTCGGAGTACGACCGAGTCGGGATCCGGTTCGATCCGCCGGCGGTGAGGCTTGGCCGATTCGAAGAAGCAGTCCAGGTGCTCAAGGGTCTCTGGGCGGACGGCCCGCTCACGTTTAAAGGTGAGCACTACGCGATTACCGAGTACGATAGCCAGCCGAAGCCGCTGCAGCGCCCGCACCCACCGATCCTGATCGGCGCGGGTGGCAGGCGTCTGCTCTCGCTGGCTGCCAGAGAAGCCGACACTGTCGGCATCCTGCCGCGATCGCGGTCCGCCGGGACAGGGCTCGACAGGTCGGAGGAAACAGAGGCGTCCGTGCCGATAAGGTCCAGTGGCTGCGTCAGACCGCTCCCGATCGATTCGATGAGCTGGAGCTGGCGATCCTGATCTGGGCCGTCGAGGTGACAGAGGATCGCCGGGTTGGCGCCGAGCGCATTGCCGCGCGCACCGGCCGCATCGCGGACCAGGTAGTCGATTCGCCTTAATTTCTTGATCGGCACGGTGGAGGCGATCGTCGACAAGCTGGTGGAGCAACGCGAACGGCACGGCATCTCGTACATCTCAGTATTCGAAGCGGATACGAACGCCTCGTTTTACTGAGGATTGCGGAATAGCCCGCGGCATCGACCACCTCTCCCTCTGGGAGAGGTCGCGCGCAGCGCGGGTGAGGGCTACGGACGAGCCCGGAGAGTGTTGCCGTTATGAGTAGCCCTCACCCCCGCCCTCTCCCAGAGGGAGAGGGAGCGCCGTGCGGGGCGGCTTTCGGGTTGCGCTGGACGCCGGCTGACCCACCCGCAACTGTCCTCACACCTTGTCGATTTCCGCCCCTTGGTATGCGTCGTACTGTCGAGTCCGCTTCCTCGGCGGCTCGCATTCCAGGCCAGAAGGAGCTTTCTCCAAGGCGATGACACCAAGAGCATTCGCGTACTGGGCGACA
>JAFAOS010000339.1 GCA_019247515.1 Chloroflexota bacterium
ATCGGGCAGCGGTAGTGGAGGAACGTCGCACACCAGCGCGACCTCAACTCCGAACCTGCCCAGCGTCACACCCACCACGCGCGTGGTCCTCCCCACCGCGACTCCACTGTCAACGGGGCTCACCCCGTCCACGAGTCCGACAGGAACCCCCGTTGCGAGCCCCACAGCAACTTAAAGACCCGAGCCGTTGAGCGCCATGCCGCCAACACCGACACCATCTTCGCCCCCGATCATGCTGAGCGTGGACGCGATTGCTCCCGTGACCGCTGGGTCGACGGCGCAACTGTCGGCGACCCTCACCGATGCTGGGCTCGACCCGATTCCAGCACCCGTGATTGCAACGGTGGTGTTGCCAAGCGGCGTGACATTGGTTGGCAGTCTCGATCCCGACGTGTGGACCGCGAGCAGCGATGGCCAGGTCGTGACGCTGACCAGCTTCGCACCGCTCGCTGGGGGTGAGAGTCGCCCGTTCGTTCTACTCTTGGCCATCGACTCGTCGGCGTCGAGCAGTTCGATCCGCGTAGCCGTCGTCTCAGGGCCGCAGGCTGTGGCGCAATTGCTGGTGGTCTCAGGCGGAGTTCCCCAGGTGCCCGTCCAGCTGCCGACGCCATAGGCGTGCTTAAGGTGGTGATGTGAGCAGCGAGGCGAGCTCAAGCGGTCCTGTCGACGAGATGGGACCAATCGACTACTTGATCGCAGAGTTTCCCGGCAAGCGACAACCAGGCAGCGGACTCCCGCTGTTTCTGGACCTGGTCGATCGGGTATCGTGCGGATCCTCGACCTGGTCATCATCAGGAAGGAGATCGACGGCACGATCATGCGCGTAGAGCTTGCCGATCTCTCACCTGAGCTCGCCGTGTTCGAGGGAGCCTCCTTGGGTCTGCTGGACCAACACGACATCGACAATGCCGCGGCCGGTCTGCTCGTGTACGAGAATCGATGGGCGGCGCCGTTTGTGCGGGCACTTCGTCGCGAAGGGGCTCAGCTGATCGCTTCGGGACGTATTCCACTCGACGCGGTTGTCGCCCAGCTCGACGCGCCCGAGCCGCCGGGCGGTGGTGACTGAGGAGGATCGACATGCCAGGTCTTATTGGTGCGGTCGCTCGTACCGCGGTGGTTGCGGGCACGGCGACGGGTGTATCAAATCGCGACAGGCGGATGAGCAGACAACAACCCGCAGCAGGCGTACATGCCTCCACCGCCCGGGCGGTACCAGCGACCCATTATCAGCCACCGCCGCCGGTTTATCAGCAGGCTCCCGTTTACCAGCCGCCAGCGCAGTACGAGCAACCGCCGGTCTATGGGCAGCTGGCAGCACCGCCACAAACCGTACCTGCTGCTGAGCCGGGGCCGCACGACATGAGCGCGAAACTGGCTGAGCTGCAGCAGCTAGGCGAGTTGAAAACCCAGGGAATTCTCACCGAGGAAGAGTTCCAGGCCCAGAAGAATGAGATCCTGGCTGGCTAGAGGATTAGTTGATCCTTCAAGGTCATCCGGAGCGTTGTGAGGAGTCGATGCGCGGGGATGTAAGCGTGGACGCACTTGAGGTGCTGGTCATTGAATGTCCTGGTGAAAGGCTGGATGGCGGGATCATGCTGGCGCTCACGTCGGCCGTGGACAGCGGTGCGCTGCGCATCATTGACGTGACGTTCGTCCACAAAGACCCTCCGTGTCTATCCTTGGTGAGACCAGTTGAAGGCCTGAAATTAGCGAGGAGGAGGGCGTGAGGAAGATCGCGACATCACATGCAGATGACAACCGAGCTTTCCGGCCGGCATGCTGTGCCGGTGGACGAGCCAGCAGACCCCGAGGTGCCCGAGCGTGCGAGGCGCCGGGTGTTTTCGGCGCAATACAAACTGAAAAACTGAAGATCTTGGCTGAGTACGAACGCAGGAGTCCAGTCATGTGAAGTGCGCTGCTGCGACGTGAGGGGTTGTACACCTCGTCGATCTCGGAATGGCGCCGACAGCGGGACGCGGGCGCGCTGCTCGACGGGACCACCGGCCAGTGACGGCGGCCCGCGAACCGCCGACCGCTCGCCTAAAAGCCGTATTCCCCGCGTACGATCCCGTGTTGCACGGCCCACATCGCGACCTGGGATCGGTTTTTCAGCTCCAGCTTGGTGAGAATGCGCACGACGTGGCCATCGGCCGTGCGACTACTGATGACCATCTCCTCGGCAATCTGACGGTTCGTATAGCCGCGCGACAGGAGAATGACGACTTCCCGCTCGCGACGGGTAAGCGCACCCGGCGACGACGGAGGCTCGTCATCGAGCCCGCATGACGCGCCGCGTATCGAGCCGCCAGATGGCTATGACAGTGGATTGACTGATTGTTGCTCCGCCAGTCTGGAGTTTTGTTTGCGCTTTTCTCAGCTCAGACATTACGCCGGACTCGATTGCGAACCGTGTGCGAGCCCGGGAGTGCTACCGGTGTACCCGGTAGCACTCCTCGAATTCGCTAATGACGAACGGGGCGGCCGTGCGGCTGGTGACGTAGCTTCGGCGATACCAAGGACGAACCCCAGTGCCAACAGGGCCGTCAAGCTGGCTGCACTACTCCCGGACGGGACGAATAGGAGCGTGCTCGGCGACGCATCGCGCCCGCCTCTCAAGCATAGCAAGTGGACTGTCGTGAGGACCAAACCGGCCGAGTCGATTCTTGGCTTCGCTCACCGCACCGGAAGCGCCGCGCACAATCCCGGCCTGCGCTGACGGCGCGATTACTACCCGTGCGCTGTCAGCCACTCGTCCGTGCGCACGAACGTCACCGTGACTTCGCCTGGCTGGTGCAAGCCCATGAGGGCGGTGAACGACCCGCCGCCCGATTCGAGTAGTCTGTCCTCTACCGGCGGCGTGTACGGCTCTTCGGTGTCGATGCGCCAACCATGCGCCGCCGCCTTGTGAGCCTCTTCGCTCGCCTTTGTCCGGTTGTCGTACGTGCGGGTGTGCGCCACCTCTTTATCGTTCGTGTACCACGACATGGGACCTTACTCTACGATTGTTGACTAAATCGTAGCCGCCCAGGCTGACTCGGGTCTGGGTACCGACGCGACCGCCAAGGAATGACGACTGCCTGACGTAAACGAATCCGGGAGCGACGCGGGCGTCGAGGCACCCCGAACGCCGATTCGCGCGTAGTGTAATTGTTGTCATTCTGTGCGCAAGCGAAGTCGGCGACGGCGGTTGTAGCGACCGTGTCCAGCCCAGAAGGAACCGTATGCCCGAGCCCGACCGCCGAAGCACATTGATCGACTCATACGAGAACGCCGCAGTGATCGTCTCAGGAGTACAAGCTGAGGAGCTCGGCCACGCGACACCCTGCCGCAACTATGACGTGGCCGCACTGATCGACCACCTGGTCGAAGCTGGCCGCCGAGCGGCCGCTTTGGGCCGAGGTCAGGCGCCCCCACCCGGTGACGACTCCCCTCACGTAGAGCTGCACGATGCTCCCGGACTGCTACGTCGCGCTGCGAAAGAAGCTGCGCAGGCCTGGGCCAACGACTCGAGCTTGTTGTCGAAGTTCGCCATGCCGTCGGCCGAGGAGTACACCGGGGCAACTCTGGTGGACATGTACGTTGCCGAGCTAGCCGCGCAGCCTGGGACTTAGCAATTTGGCGCATGTTTGGCAAGCTAATTGGCCACCTTCACCACCAATCAAACACCACCAGTCAAACACAGTTCTGCGTCAGATACCGTGCAAGAGGCAACGACAGATAGCGTGCAAAGTCAGAGCTCGCCAAGCAACGGCTGCCAGTCGTCGTCGCCGCGGCACCACATGCCGTCAATGACAGGTTTCAGGCTCACGCTGGGGGCGGGGGAGACGTCAGGTGGGGACAGCCTCCCGTGGCGGCAACTCGGCCAGCGAGCCCAGGCCCATGACCTGCAGGAAGCGGTCGGTTGTCACAAGGAACGCCGGCCGACCGCGGCCGCCGAAGCGTGCATCGTCAAGGATCAAGCCGCGCGCGAGCAGGTTGTCGATTACGCCAGCACTCGGCGCATGACGTCTGATGCCAGGCGCTCCATCTGGCTACCGTCGCCGTCGAAGAATGGGGTGAACAGGACGAGTTCCGCACCAGCAGAGATGACGTCGCGAACGCCACGCACGCAGTCATCAGGTGTGCCGTGTACTCCCACATCTTCGATGTGCGGCAGATTGAAGCCTGCGTACACCTGATGGAGCCCGTCGACCACCCGCCCGCGCGCACGGTCGCGATCATCGTCAACACAGATATACACACGCTTAGCAATACGAAATGCGGCCGGATCGCGGCCGGCCTTTTCGAGAGCCGCCCGAACGATTGGCACCTGCTGCGCAAACTGGTCTGTGGTGGTCGAACCGGCGCCGAAGAATCCGTCGCCATGAGCCACAGCCCGCGCGAGCGCATTCGGGTGACTCGCACCAAACCAGATTGGCGGACGTGGCTTCTGGAATGGCTTGGGCTCCATGGCCGCGTTTTCCAGCTGCCAGAACTTGCCATGGAAGGTCACACGTGGCTGGGTCCAGAGCGCCTTCATCAAACGTAGACCCTCGGCGAAACGACTAACGAAGGTCTTACTGTCGACACCAAAAGCGCTGAAAGGTCGGAACCTGCCGCCAGAACTTACCCCCACTTCCAGACGGCCGTGACTCAATTGGTCTAACGTGCTGAGATCCTTGGCGAGGTGCACAGGGCTGTGCAAGCTCGTGACAAATACGACGCAACCCAACCGCAGGTGGTCTGTACAGGCCGCGGCAAACGTCATCGTCTCCAACGGACTCAGCATCGGCATAGTCCCGAGCACCTGCTCTTGCGTCCAGCCACTATCGAAGCCGAGGGCTTCGGCTCGGTGCAGATAGGACTTGAAACTCGATGGATCGAACGCGCCATCGGCGAAGAACTGCGGGATCGCGATACCAAACTGAGTCATCGCGGGTCACCATATACATCGACCACGGGCGTGCGCTCCGCGGCGCGTTCGGCTTGTGTATCGCCGAGCTTCGAACGCAGAATCGTGAGTCGCGTAAGTTCGCGCGGTGCCTGGTACAGCCTGGGTCGGCCAAAGCGGTATTCGGCATCGATGCTCGGACGTGAGCTGAGGTGTTGGAGTTCGTTGCTCATCGTGGATCCCCTCTACGAAAACGACGGGCGACAAGTGCTGCGAAGCGCCGCGGCGGGATCACTGTGGTTTGCTGCTCGTCGCCTTCGCGCAGCCGCCGATGGCATTGCGCGGCTTCGGAGCCTGGGATGTCGAGGCATGCGCACTCCTTTTCGATGTCCATTGTTGACCGATGTCGATCCTCAGCACGACTCGGGGCCATCAGCTCGCCGGCACCCGGCTGTTCCACAGGGCACGCCGGGTGCTACGTTCCGGAGCCGGATGACCCTGCGCTACCGATTTGCCGAGATCGGCCTCCGCTGCCGGCTGTGCAACGAAGTCACGTACGTGGACACCAGGAGTGGTCGAGTTGGCGCCCGTTTGACCGACCGGCGCCGCCGACACGCCCGTTAGTGTCCCGAATGGGGCGGCTGGGCTGCTGCAAAGGGATTGCGCCTCGACCCGAACGGCGCTCTGCTGTATCCAGGCGAGACGGGACCGTATCTGCCGCACGTAGACAGTCAGGACGCAAGCGGCGAATCCGATGACCCGCAACCAGGTACCGAGAGTCGGCACTCAGCGCGACAGAAAGTGGAAAGTTGAACTTTTCCGTCAGCGCCCGCCTCCGACAGATCGGCCTTGGCGAGGTTCATGTCCTGTGCTTCGACTCCGACCAGGTAAGCTTGCCACAGCACCAGGCCCGACAGATCCAGACCGCGCAGGTCACCGCGAAGCAGACGCAGGAGATTCATGTGTTGCCCGGACCGAAACCCTGCTGATTCTGCGACTGATTGCGCCAACCGGAGAGCAGGGCAAGCAGCAGGAAGCCCACCCCCGGTGCACCGAGCAGCCACTTCATGGCACAGGTCGTGAGAAAGTCGACGCCTTCACGTCGAACGTCGAGGTCGAGCGCGCCCGCCGACTGCGCCGCATCGACGACGAGATAGGCGCCGTGCGCACGGGCCAGCTCGGCGAGCGGCGCTAGATCGTGCCGAAAGCCGGTGAGCGGGCTGACGTGGGTGACGCTGAGGGCAATGGTGCGGTCGTCGACCTCGCGGGCCAGATCGTCGATGGAAACGCGCGCGTCCCGCGCGGCAACGTGGTGAATCTCCGTCCCGGATTTCGCGCGAGCAACCAGGGGTACAGACTGCTGGGAAAGGTGTACTCGTAGACCACGACATTCGCGCTCGGCGGTGCGGGCAGCATCTGGACGATCAGGTTGGCGCCGCGCGAGGTGTGATCGATGACGGCGATCTCGTCGGCGACGGCGCCAATCCAGGTGGCGAAGCGCGCTCTGGCGAGCTCCCACTCCGCCGGGTAGGTGGCGGGATCATAGGTCCAGTCGTCAGTCCAGCGGTTGTGCGCCTCGCGCACGGGTGTAGCCGCCGGTCCGAGTCCGCCCGAGAAGAGGTACGCACGCTGCTCGATAATCGGAAACAGCACCCGCGCCTGAGCGAGACTCAGACTCACGTCCGGCATCGTAGCCGGTTTGCCGCCTGCCGAGAAGCCGCGGGGTCAACCCCCGGGATCAACCGTTTGGTCGACGCCAGGGCCGAGGGTTGAGCCCCACACTGGGCTCGAACGTCGGCCAGGACCGCCGTCGCGACTATCGCCAACAATCTTTTCCGCACACTGCTCAGGGAGTCGAAGAAAGATGACCCACCCGCTCGTTGTCATGGCGCTCGAGAGCGAAAGCCAGGGGCGCCTGGAGAAGCTGGGCTGCGAGGTGCTGTACACCGGGCTTGGCAAGGTCAACGCCGCGCATGGCCTCACCAGGCGGTTGCACCGCGCGCCGACTGGCACCTTCTCGTATGTGCTGAATCTCGGCTCCGCGGGCAGCGGAACCTTCCACACCGGCAGCCTGGTCGCCGCCGATCGCTTCGTCCAACGGGACATGGACATGACTCCGGTTGGCTTCGAGTATGGCGAAACGCCATATGAGGATATCTCCGCTATGCTCAGCTTCCCCAGACGGTTCCCGCACCTGCCGCACGGCATCTGCGGCACCGGCGACTGCTTCTCGCAGGGCCCACCACCAGTTCCCTGCGACATCGTCGACATGGAGGCCTACGCGCTCGCCAAGGTCTGCCATGTCGAGTGTGTCCCATTCGCCTGCGTGAAGTACATCACCGACGGCGCGGACCACAACGCCCACGCCGACTGGCAGGAAAACCTCGTCGAGGCCGCCCGAATATTCGAAACGTTGCTCACATCGGAAAGCGTCGTGGCAGCGCGGCCATGATCACCTGGCGGGAGAAGCGCAGCGGGCTGATCGCGCCCGACGAGCGTCTGCCCTGGGGGCCAACGGTGGCCATGGGGCTGCAACACGCCCTGGCGATGTTCGGCTCGACCGTCGTCGTGCCGGTGGTGATGGGCTTCGACCCCAACGTGGTGATCTTCTTTTCCGGAGTTGGCACGCTCCTGTTCTTCCTGATCGTGTCGGGGCGCATTCCCAGCTACCTGGGTTCAAGCTTCTCCTTCGTGGCGCCGGTGGCGGCCGTGATCGGCTCGCCCGCGGCGGGCACGTTGAATACGGCCAACATCCCGCTCGCGCTGGGCGGCATTCTCGCCGCCGGCCTTGTCTACGCGCTCATCGGCGTCGTCGTCGAGGTGTCCGGCTCGGCCTGGATCGACGCGTTGATGCCGCCGCTGGTCACCGGCTCCGTCGTCATGATCATCGGGCTGAACCTGGCGCCGGCCGCGCGTGGGTTGGCCCAGGACAGCGTCCTGCTGGCCGCCGTGACCCTGCTCAGCACTCTCTGCTTCGCCCTCCTCATGCGAGGCATGGTGGCGCGGCTGGCGATCTTGCTCGGCGCGGCCGTGGGGTACGTGGTGGCGCTCGTCCTGGGCGGCAGCTCAGCCGCCGGGCACAGCTACGCGGGCGTCGTCGTACAGGGTGTCGATCTGTCCAAAGTGGAAAGCGCGCCGTGGTTCGGGCTTCCCGCGTTCGTCCACCCGGCGTTCGACCTCCACGCCATCTCGGTGATCGTGCCGGTCGCGATCATCCTGGTAGCCGAGAACACCGGACACATCAAGGCGGTCGAAGCGATGTCGAACCGAAAGCTGACCCGCTGGCTGGGGCGGGCCTTCATCGGAGACGGCGTCGCCACCATCGTGTCCAGCCTCGGCGGCGGCAGCGGCGTGACGACCTACGCCGAGAACATCGGCGTGATGGCTGTGACGCGCGTCTACTCGACTCTGATCTTTGTCATCGCCGCCCTGGTGGCCATCTCGCTGGGGCTGTGCCCCAAGTTCGGGGCGCTGGTCGGCTCGATCCCGACGGGCGTCATCGGCGGGGTGGTGACCGTCCTGTTCGGCTTGATCGCGATCACCGGCGCCCGCATCTGGGTCGACAATCGCGTCGACTTCACGCGCGGCGTGAACCTCTTCATCGCGGGCGTGGTCGTGATCATCGGCGCGGCCGACTACACGCTCCAGATCGGCGACTTCCAGCTCGGCGGAATCGGGCTGGGCACGTTCGGCGCGATCATCCTGTACCAGCTGTTCAAGGACGCCGCCGGCGGCGTCGATGCCGGCCCAACCCCGGAGTCCGTGACGAGCGACTCCGCCAATGGGGAAGTGGTCCCCAGTGGCGCGGCTGGCGAACCCGGGCCCTCGGTCGCGTCACGGTGAGCAGTGGTGCAGCGGGGCACGGCCGACGGGTACGGTTGGCCGATGTCGATGATGATCCTCGTCGCCGGACCCTACCGGTCGGGCACGAACGACGATCCAGCGCTGATCGCGGCGAACATGCGCGCCATGAACGAAGCGGCGCTCACGCTGATGCGTGCCGGCCACCTGGCAGTAACCGGCGAGGCGGTCGCGCTGCCGCTGGTTGCCATAGCCGGCTCCGAGCGGATTGGCGACG